>JAKARN010000298.1 GCA_021828425.1 Pseudomonadota bacterium
TGTGACCAGGTATAAAAGTATTATTTCTCAAAGGGATACGTGCATCAAAGACAATCCGATTTGAGATTGAACCGCATCTTTCGAATAACTGTGAGCAGCTTTCCCGAGGTGTGCATAAATCAACTGCCTGGGGCCGACTGGCTGGGTCGCGACGGCTTGGCCAAGGGCAGGCCGAACTGGACGGGATCCGGGCTGACACAAGGATTCCAGCGGGATCCTGGAACCAGCAGGATGACCGTGGAACCATAGTTGAAACGGGCAATTTCCTGGCCCCGGTCCCAGGATTGATCAATCCCCGATTGGAGCCGGATTCGGAAGGAAGGGTCGTGACCACGACGGGATGTCCGGGCTTTGCACCAGACGGTTTCGATGCCCCCGACCAGGCGCGCAGCCACGAGCACGAGGAGAAGGGGTCCCATCCGTGTGTCGAATCCCAAGACCACCCGTTCGTTTTTGACGTAGCGGTCCGGGTCCCGCCGGAGCCTCCCCGGGCTCACTGAAACAAAGCGGCCGGGAATCCAGTCCACATGACGAAGGGTTCCGGCTGCAGGGAGGTGTACCCGGTGATAGTTTCCCGGGGCAAGATAGAGATTGAAAAAAAGGGCTGTGGAGTCGAACAAACCGGCAGGAAGGCGGTTGGCGGGCTGGCCCAGGAGGCCGGCCCAGGTGAAGGGCTGGCCCTTCACGGAAACCAACCCATCAAACCCGGCCTGTCCTGTGGTCACGAGCTGTCCATCCACGGGACAGAGCAAGGCGGGTGCTGGGGCCAGGGGGCGCGCTTCCGGCCGCAGCGCCCGGGTGAAAAAGGCGTTGAAGCTGGGGTATCTCTCGGCATCCGGTTCCACCGCTTCGTCAAGACGGATGGAGAAGTGGCGAATGAAGGTGCTGATGAGCAGACGTTTCCACCAGCGAATGCGGCTTTGCGCGAGCGCCTGCACGAGGCGGGATCCGAGTTCGGTCGGGAGGCGCACCCTGTGTCCGCCGGTGTGGATGGGGGACGTGCCAGGATCCCGGGTGTGCGGTTGCACCAATGGGGTTCCTTTCGCTGAAATGGAATTGGTAGTATAAAGAGACCGGACCCGTCCCGTCCCGCCTGCGTCCAACGGATAAACCGAATGCCCAAACGATGCTGCCGAAAAATCCCGGCTTCGGACGGGGTCCGGTTTCGATGAACGGTCCGGACGAGCCTCTTGCGCATTGCCAGAGCGGGATCGATTGGATCCGTTATGCCGCCACCCGTTTCGCCCAGTCCGATTTGACTTTTGGCCAAGGGACGGAGGATGCCCTCGAGGAGGCACGATGGCTGGTCATGGCAGCTCTCGCGTGGGATCCGGAATGGCCGCCGGAGGCGCTTGCGGGCCGACTCCTGCCCCAGGAGAAGGTCCGGATCCTTGAACTGGTCGAGCGACGGATCCGGGAACGGCGGCCCTTGGCCTACCTCGTCGGGGAAACCTATTTCTTCGGTTTGCGGCTCAAGGTTGACGAACGAGTCCTGATTCCCCGCTCACCGATTGGAGAGTTGCTCGACCGGCATTTTGAGCCCTGGATCGAAAGTGCCGCCGTACGCCGGATTCTGGATTATGGCACTGGTTCGGGCGCGCTCGCAATCGGCTGCGCGCTGGCTTTTCCGGACAGTAGGGTCGATGCGGTGGACTGTTCGGCCGGGGCCCTGGCCGTGGCTGCCGTCAATCGCGACCGTTACGGCCTGTCGCACCGGCTGAATCTCCTGGAAAGTTGCCGGCTTGAGGCCTCTGCCCAGGGACGCTATGACCTGATCGTCTCGAATCCACCCTATGTCGATGACTGGACGATGGCCCACCTGCCGGCCGAATATGCGGCCGAGCCGTCTCTGGCCCTGAGCGGAGGGGAAAACGGTCTCGCGGTGATCGGCCCGATCCTCGCGGCGGCCGGGGATTGTCTCTCGCCGGAGGGGATTCTGGTTCTGGAAGTGGGTTCCTCGTCGGCCGCGGTCCGGGACCGGTGGCCCCGTGCTCCCTGGATCTGGCCGGAACTGGCTTCCGGGCGTCCGGATGTCCTGGTGGCCCATGCTCACGATCTCAAGGGATTCACGGGAGCACCATGAGCGGAAACCGCATCGGCAAGATGTTCAGTGTCACAACCTTCGGTGAAAGCCATGGTCCGGCCATCGGTGCCATCGTCGATGGCTGCCCGCCCGGCCTGCCGCTCGATGTCTCCGATCTCCAGGAAGATCTGGATCGGCGGCGGCCGGGCCGAAGCCGGCATACCTCCCAACGCCAGGAAGACGACCGCGTTGAAATCCTGTCGGGTGTCTTCGAGGGACGGACGACCGGTGCGAGCATCGGTCTGCTCATCGCCAATGCCGATGCACGGCCGGGTGACTATCGGGAACTGGCCCCTGTGTTCCGGCCCGGTCATGGGGACTACACCTACCTCATGAAGTACGGCCATCGGGATCCCCGGGGTGGCGGACGCGCCTCGGCTCGGGAGACGGCCTTGAGGGTGGCCGCCGGGGCGATTGCGCGCAAGTATCTCCGGGAACGTTTTGGCGTCCGGATCGTGGGTTGGCTTGATGGGATCGGTGAGTTGCACCACATCGGTCCAGACCCAAAGGAACGTCCCGACAACGAGTTTTTTGCGCCGGATCCCCGCTGGGTCGAGCCGATCGCCGGATGGATCGAGGCGCTCCGGCGCGAGGGAGATTCCATGGGCGCCCGGGTTGGGCTGGCCGCCTATGGCGTGCCCGTGGGCTGGGGTGACCCGGTTTTCGACAAGCTGGATGCCACGATTGCCCATGCGTTGATGAGCATTGGCGCGGTCAAGGCGGTCGAAATCGGTGATGGGTGTGCCGTTGCTTTCCAGCGCGGTTCGAAGGGTCGTGATGCACTGACGCCGGAGGGTTTTGAAAGCAACCATGCCGGCGGAATCCTGGCCGGGATCTCGAGCGGACAGGCCATCCGGGTTTTTGTGTCGTTCAAGCCGACCTCGAGTATCCGCCTGCCGATCCCGACCATTGACCGGAGCGGGAAACCCCAGCGTCTCGAGGTCAAGGGGCGGCACGATCCCTGCGTCGGCATCCGGGGTGTTCCCGTGGCGGAAGCCATGCTGGCCATCGTGCTCATGGATCACGCCCTGCGTCATCGTGCCCAGAATGCGGATGTGATCCCTCCCTTGCC
>JAKARN010000299.1 GCA_021828425.1 Pseudomonadota bacterium
CCGCTCCGCGCGTGCTTCGGTATCCGCCGCACGGGGCGGATATCTCCCCACCCTCCGGCTGGAACTGAGTCACACCCGACAACTGACCGGCGGCACCTATGGCTATGCCGTACCGGGCCAGGTGGATTTCCCCTCGCCGGCCGCCAACACGGCGCAGCAGAATTTCCTCCTGCTCAACCTGCACTGGAATTTCTACGCGGGCGGAGGAACCCAGGCCCGTATCGATCGGGCCCATGATGAGGCCCGTCTGGCGGGTGCCCAGGCCGTGCGGGCATTCCTCAAGACCGAGACCACGATCGTGGACGCCCTGAGCGCATTCCACGCGGATCTGGCGCGCGTGCGGGCCTACGAGGAAAGCGCCCGGGCTGCCCGGCGCGCGGTCGTGGCCACCGAGGCTGGTGTCCAGGCGGGATTGCGCTCGGAGTTCGATCTCGTGAACGCCCGCCTCTCCCTGCTCAGCGCGGAAACGAACCTTCCCGCCGTTCGTGCCCGGCTGATTGATGATGCGCTCAGCCTGGAGGCCGCAGCAGGACTCCTCACTCCCAAGGCCCTACGCCGGTTGAGCCGTCTCTTCGACCGGCTGCCCGAGAGCAAAGCGCTCCTCACCCCCCTGCATCCCTTCACCCAGCCCAGGTTCCACTCCCCAGGAGATCAGTCATGAACGAAACCACTCCCGTCATCGACGTCCGTGGCCTCACCAAAGTCTACCGGACGGAGGAGGTCGAGACCCATGCACTCACGGGCATCGAGCTCAGCATCCAGTCCGGCGAGTACATTGCCGCCATGGGACCCTCGGGATGCGGCAAAACCACACTGCTCTCGATCCTGGGACTTCTCGAAACCCCGAGCGGAGGCGAATACCGGATCTCGGGAACCCCCGTCGGGACCCTGAACGCCAGCGAACGGGCCCGGATGCGGAACCGCCACATCGGCTTTGTCTTCCAGGCCTTCAACCTGATCGGCGATCTCACGGTCGAGGAAAACGTCGAGCTACCCCTGATCTACCGGGGCAGTATCCCGCGGGGCACCCGGCGGGAGCGGGTCCGGGCAGTCCTCGACGAGATGGGCATGAGTCACCGGCTCCGCCATTACCCCGGTCAGCTCTCGGGCGGTCAGCAGCAACGGGTGGCCATTGCCCGGGCACTCGTCGGTGAACCCTCGATCCTTCTCGCCGACGAACCGACGGGTAATCTCGACTCCAAGAGCGGAGAGGCGGTCATGGAACTTCTGGCCGCGCTACACGAACGGGGGGCCACCATTTTCATGGTGACCCACGATCCGCACTATGCCCGTTTCGCCCGCCGCCTGATCCGCCTGATCGATGGACAGATCGTCGATGACGCCGACGCGGATGAAGCCGCCTTTGAAGGCGGACTCGCCACCACGCGCTAACCCCTTCCTCGAGGAGCGCCTGATGCAAAAAACCACCCTCACGCCGAACGCCCCGCCCCGCCCCTCCGCCCATCGGCTGGGCGGCTTTTTCCACCGTCTTTCACCAGCGACCATCCTGATGCTGGCACTCGCCCTGGGATCGGCCGGCGCGGCATTCACCGTGCTGGACGGCTTCCTCTGGCGTCCCCTGCCCTACCCGCATCCCCAAGGGCTCGTCATGATCCGTGAACGCCTGCTCAAGACCGGGCTTTTGGGCAACGATGTGTCTTATCAGGCCTACCATGAAATCGTGGCGGGCAACCCGGACATTCGTGCAGCGGGATTGATCGACATCACGGGCGGACTCGCGACAGTCCGCGGCATCAAGCATATGGTCTACGGCGGACTCATGACCCCCTCCCTCTTCCGGGCACTCAGCGTGCCTCCGAAGCTCGGGCACTGGCTCTCCCCCGCCTCCGGCCGGCCCGGTGGACCCAACGAGGCCGTGCTCGGCTATGGATTCTGGAAAAGCGCGTTAGGCGGCTCACCCCACGTGCTCGGCCAGACCTTCAGGTTTTCCGGCACCCGGTATCGGATCGTGGGCGTCATGCCCAAGACCTTCTACACGCTCTATACCGGGGCGGACTTCTGGCTCTCGCGGAAACTGACTCCCACCCAGCTACACGACCAGAACATCAATCACACGATGATTGTCCGTCTCGTCAAAGACGAGACGCTCACCCAACTGGATGCGACGCTCACCGCCTATCGCAACCGCCTGCTTGCCCACATGTCGCCCCAAGCCCGTCAACACGCAATCGGGGATGGATTCACGATCGACGCGATCGGCCTGCATCGCCACCTGGTCAGGCTCTATCTGGGCGGACACCCGGAGTTCCTCCTGATCCTGGCGCTCATCGCGCTCGTCCTGATCGTGATCGCAACCGCAAACTCGGTCAACCTGGAACTGGTCCGGGCTCGCCACCGCGCCACCGATCTCGCGATCCGCCGCGCACTGGGCGCATCGACGCCAGACCTCTTCCGTCTGCTGCTCGGAGAATACCTTCTCACCCTGTTCCTGGTTGCCATGGGCGCGATGATCACCGGAGTCCTGCTCACCGACCTGTTCCAGGGACTTATCCGCTCGGCCCTGACCGGTCCGGTCGTCGTCCACCTCCCCTTTGAGATCCGGTTCGGAGGAAGCGCGGCACTCGCCACGGCCGCAGGGACCCTCCTCCTCGTGAGCGGCATTTTCATGGCGGCCCTGGTCTATGCCGGGCGCGAATCGCTCCTCGCTCCGCTCATCCACGAGGCGGGGGCACATGGAACCGCCGGTGGCGCCCGCCTGCTGCGGCGGGGATTCGGGAGCCTCCAGATCGTCATGGCGACCTTTCTTCTCATGATCGGCCTGCTCCTCACCCAAAGCCTTTTGGGGATTCTCAGTCGCCCCCTCCACTTCCACCCGGGAAACCGGCTGGAAGCCCTGGTCATCTGGCCCCAGAAGCTCAGTCTCGTCCGCTTCTGGAAGGAGGCCGCCACGGCACTTGAGACCGTGCCCGGCGTCCGGTCGGCTGCCATCGGCATGATGGTTCCCTTCAACGTCCTGATGAGCTCACACAGCGTGATCCGGACACCCAGCGCCCCCCACGAATCCCTCTATGTGCACTGGGTTCCGGTCTCAGGGAAGTATTTCCAGACGCTCGGCATCCCGCTTCTGGCCGGCCGGAGTTTCTCGATCGCGGAAGAACGGCAGGGGGCCCCGGCTTTCAAGATCGGAA
>JAKARN010000300.1 GCA_021828425.1 Pseudomonadota bacterium
CCCCATCACCGGGCGCCTCGAATTTCACGAAGGCATTGATCTCGCGGCACCAGAGGGCGAACCGATCCATGCGGTGGCGGCCGGGGTCGTGACCTGGGCCGGCCCGCGCTACGGCTTCGGCAACATCGTGATCGTGAACGACGGGCAGGGCTATACCACCTACTACGCCCATTGCGAGAGGGTCTTTGTCAAGGTGGGCCAGGTGATCCGGCGGGGAACCGTCATCGCCCTGGTCGGAGATACCGGCATGTCGACCGGTCCCCATGTGCATTTCGAAGTGCTGCGCGATGACCGGCCGCTCAATCCGGCACCCTTTGTCTTCGCCTCGCGCGGCGGTTGAGGTCCGGGGGCATAATTGACCATTTGGATTCCCGGGAACGGCGGCCCTCCGTCCGACCCGGATCCGCCCGGAGCCCCGAGAGATGATGCGAACGCTTGCCCACAAGGTTTTTGGCAGCCGCAACGAGCGGGTGATCCGGCGTCTGCGCCGGCAGGTGGCCGCGATCAACGCGCTCGAATCCCGCTGCCAGGCGCTGGCCGATGGCGACCTGCCCGCCGAGACGGAGGCGCTCAAGGCCCGTTATCAGGCGGGTGAACCCCTGGACCGGCTCCTGCCCGAGGCCTTCGCCCTCATGCGGGAGGCGGCGCGGCGGACGATCGGCCTGCGTCCGTACGATGTCCAGCTCATCGGGGGCATGGTGCTCCACGAGGGACGGATTGCCGAGATGGCCACGGGCGAGGGAAAGACCCTGGTGGCGACGCTCCCGGTCTATCTCAATGCGCTGACGGGCAAGGGAGTCCATCTCGTCACCGTCAACGAGTATCTGGCGAACCGTGATGCGCAGTGGATGCGGCCGGCCTACGAGGCCCTGGGACTCTCGGTCGGCATCATCCACTCGGACCAGCCGCTCGAGGAGAAGCAGGCCGCCTATGCCACCGATGTCGTCTACGGAACCAACCACGAGTTCGTGTTTGATTACCTCCGGGACAACATGGCGTTCGAGGCAGCGGAACGGGTGCAACGGAAGCTCCACTACGCGATCGTCGACGAGGTCGATTCCATCCTCATTGACGAGGCCCGGACCCCGCTCATCATCTCGGGTCCGGTGGAGGAGGACACCAACCTCTACGCCGTGATCGACCGGCTGGCCCGCCGGCTGGTCCCGCAGCGGGAAGCGGAAGGCCCGGGTGACTTCGAGATCGATGAGAAGACCAAGCAGGTCTACCTCACCGAAAGCGGGCATCACGCCTTCGAGAAGCTTCTGCTCGAGGCCCGGCAGATTGCACCCGGCGAGAGCCTCTACGAGCCCCAGAACCTGAAGTACATGCACTACGTCCAGGCGGCGCTCCGCGCCCAGCACCTGTACAAGCGCGAGGTGGACTACATCGTCCGGGACGGGGAAATCGTGATTGTGGACGAGTTTACGGGCCGGACCATGGAGGGACGGCGCTGGTCCGAGGGGCTGCACCAGGCGATCGAGGCCAAGGAAGGGCTTCGGGTTCAGGCGGAAAACCAGACGATGGCCTCGATCACCTACCAGAATTTCTTCCGTCTCTACGAGAAACTGTCCGGAATGACCGGTACGGCCGATACCGAGGCCTATGAATTCCTCGACATCTACCGTCTCGAGGTGGTGGTGGTTCCGACCCACCGGCCCATGATCCGGAACGATGCTCCGGATCTCGTCTATCTGGGCAAGAAGCGCAAGTTCGAGGCCATCGTCGAGGACATCGTGGAACGCCATGAGCGGGGGCAGCCGGTTCTCGTCGGCACGACCTCGATCGAGAACTCGGAGCTCCTGTCGGACCTGCTGAAACACCGTCGGATCCAGCACGCGGTGCTCAATGCCAAGCAGCACCAGCGCGAGGCCGAGATCATCGCGCAGGCCGGAAGGCCGGGCACCGTGACGATCGCGACCAACATGGCCGGACGCGGAACCGATATCGTCCTGGGGGGCAACCTGAATGCGGAACTGGCGGAACTCGGCCCCGGGGAAGTCCCGCGTGCGCGGGCCGAGTGGGAGACCCGGCACGCCGCGGTACTGGCGGCGGGCGGGCTCGCCATCATCGGATCGGAGCGCCATGAGTCCCGCCGGATCGACAACCAGCTCCGGGGCCGCTCGGGGCGCCAGGGCGATCCGGGAGACAGCCGCTTCTACCTGTCCCTCGAAGACGATCTCATGCGCATCTTTGCGGCCGACCGTCTCAAGGGTCTCATGGGCAAGCTCGGCATGCAGGAGGACGAGGCTTTGGAACACTCGTGGGTCACGAAGACCATCGAGAACGCGCAGCGCAAGGTCGAGGCGCACAACTACGACATGCGGAAGCAGCTGCTCGACTACGACGATGTGTCGAGCGAGCAGCGCCGGCTGGTCTACCAGCAGCGCAATGCCCTGCTCGATTCCGACAACGTGATGGATTTGGTGCGTGACATGCAGGCCGGGGTCATCGAGCGCCTGCTCGACCCCCTGATCCTGCCCGGGACCCAGGCGGAGCACTGGGAACTCGGCACCCTGGAGGAGGATCTCAAGCGCGATTTCGACCTCCGGTTCCCGCTTGCGGCCTGGATCGAGGCCCATCCGGAGGAAGATCGGGAAGCGTTGACCCAGGCTCTCGTCGCCGGGCTGGAGAAGGCCTGGCAGGAGAAGGTGCGGGCTCTCGGAACGGAGGAGATGAACCGCTTCGCCCGCCAGGTCATGCTCATGACGCTCGATGAGCTCTGGCGGGAACATTTGGCCGCCATGGAATACCTGCGCCAGGGCATCCACCTCCGGGGCTATGCCCAGGTCGATCCCAAGCAGGCCTACAAGAGCGAGGCCTTCACGATGTTCACCCAGCTCCTCGACCGGATCCAGTTCGATACCGTGAGCGTGCTCGCGAAGGTCGAGATCCGGGCTCCGGACGAGGTGGTGGAACGGGAACGGAAGCGGCGGCGGTCGCAGAACTGGCAACTGGAACAGGCCCGGATGGAGGGAGACATCGCCGTGGGGCAGGACGGTCCCCCGCCCCCGGCGCAACTGCCTTTTGTCCGGACCGGCCGCAAGATCGGGCGCAATGAGCCCTGTCCCTGCGGATCTGGGCTCAAGTACAAGAACTGTCACGGGCGGATCCAGGATTTGTAAGGATCCCGAGGGGCGGAAACCGGAG
>JAKARN010000301.1 GCA_021828425.1 Pseudomonadota bacterium
TCCCGATCGCCTTTTCCAAGCAGCACGAGCCGCCAACCCCGGTTCACCAGTTCGGGGATTGCGTCCGCAAGCAGGTCGATTCCCTTTTCGTTTACGAGCCGGCCCACGAATCCCGCTATGGGATGCGTCGTGTCCTCAAGTGCCATGTGATCCAAAAGCCGCTTCCGGCATGCCCGTTTTCCCTCGGGCTTCCCAGCCGCATAGTGGGTTGGCAACAGCGGATCGGACGCAGGGTTCCAGGTATCGGAATCAATTCCATTCAGGATCCCGGAAAGATCATCCTGTCGTTTTCGGATCAGGTTGGCCAGTCCATCCCCTCCTTCGGGGGTGCCGATCTCGCGTGCGTAGTTCGGACTCACCGTGGTCAGCTGGTCTGCGAAACGCAAGCCGGTTTTGAGGCTCGAGGCTGAAAGACCCAGGAGAATTCCAGGATCCTCGTTCCAGAGATCAGGAGGCAGCCCCAGCCGGTCGAAGCTCTCCCGCCCAAAAAGGCCGGGGTATCCTAGATTGTGGATCGTGAAGAGGGTGGGGAGGGCGGTCCCGAGTGCTTGCGACCAGAAGGGGATGAGGCCCATCGGCCAGTCGTGTCCATGGAGGATGTCGGGGCGGGTTGGAGCCTCCTGTCCCTGATGGGCATAGGCCATGACCAGGATCTTGCAGAACTCGGCATACCGCTCGACCAAATCCGGCCAGGGACGGCCGGAAGCATCGGCATAGGGGGTTCCAGAACGGCCTGCAAACCCCGGTCCTGAAATCCAGAGGATGCGCAGACGGTCGGTAACGGGGGTTTCCTGCCATCCCCACTCGGGAACAACCAGAAAACCGCTGCGTCCCCTCGGGAGCAGGCCTGTGTCGGGTAGTCCGGTGGTTCCTGTGTAGGGGATGAGGATCTGGACCTCATGTCCCAAGGCCGCCAAGGCCCGTCCCAACGAGGCCGAAACGTCGGCAAGCCCTCCGACCTTGATCCATGGGGCTAGTTCACTCGTGACAAAGGCGATGTTCATCGGTGCTCGGGTGGACGCCAGACGGTTGGGTTTCCTGGCAGTGTCCAGCATATCAACCCAGCCCATGCTATCGTAACAAATGCCTCTGAGAAGAAGGAACCGGTCTTGCGGTTTCCTGGATGAAGAACCTGGATTTTTCGCACCGGTTCATCAGCCGGCTGGTCCGCCAGACCCTGGCCGTGATCCTTGCCGGCGGGCGGGGCTCGCGTCTCAAGGGACTGACCGAAAATCGTGCCAAGCCAGCCATGCCGTTTGGTGGCAAATACCGGATCATCGACTTCCCACTCTCCAACTGCCTGAATTCCGGGATCCGCCAGATCGAGGTGATTACCCAATACAAGGCGCATACCTTGATTCGCCACTTATCGCAGGGATGGAGTTTCCTGCGTGGCGACTTCGAGGAGTTTATTGAGATTCTGCCAGCGCAGCAGCAACGCGGGACCCAGTGGTACCAGGGTACGGCGGATGCGGTGTACCAGAATCTGGAGCTCATGCAGACCCATCGCTATGCCTACGCACTGATTCTGGGAGGTGACCACATCTACAAGATGGACTACAGCACCCTTCTGGGCTTCCATGTCAGCCGGGGGGCCGATGTGACGGTTGCCCTGAGTGTGGTTCCCGTCAGTGAAGCCTCCCGGTACGGGATCGTGCGTCTAGATTCCGAGGACCGCTTGATCGATTTCCGTGAGAAACCGGAGTCGCTTCCTTCAGGGTGGTATCCGGGGGACCAGGCGATTGCCTCCATGGGCATTTATGTCTTCAACCGTGATTTCTTGAATTCCTGCCTTGAGGAAGATTCCGGCCGGACGGACTCGGGACATGATTTTGGACATGATCTGTTGCCCCGTCTGATCGCCAGTGCCAAGGTTTATGGGTTCCGGTTCACGGATGGTTCGGGTATTCCTGCGTATTGGCGGGATATTGCGGATCTGGATGCCTACTGGAATTCAAACATGGAACTCGTCCAGGTCATTCCGGAATGCAATCTCTACGATCTCGATTGGCCGATCTGGACAGCCGCTGAACAAGGGCCACCCGCCAAGTTTGTGTTCGACGAACCGTCCCGCCGGGGGATGGCACTGAACTCGCTCATCGCGGGAGGTTCGATCATTTCAGGATCGGTCATCCGAAGCTCGGTGGTTTCGCGGAATGTCCGGATTGAGGACGGATGCGAAATCGAGCAGTCCGTGATCCTGAGTGGCGCGACAATTGGTACCGGCTCCCGGTTGCACCGTGTGGTCGTGGAAGAGGGAATCACTCTCGGGCCCGGTACGCACATTGGGTATGATCCAGTGACCGATGCCAGGGTTTATGAGCGAAGCTCGGGTGGCATCACGCTGGTGCGTTAGTCTCTGGAGACCACAGAGCACGAAAGCGATATCATAGAATCCGAATTTGGAGCGGGACTGGTGTTCCTGGGGCATCTCTCGGCCAGTCGCCCAGGCAGTGGCCGTCGTAGGCCCGGGAATTCGCTACAAGATGGCTGTCCCTGTGTCCGTGCGCTTCGAAAGCCGAGGTGCACGCCATGCCCAAGCCCATAGTCGTGCGGGATCCGAGATCCTGAAAGGACAACTGCCGGATGTGGAAAACTGCCGGATCCTGCGGGAAATCACACCCGGTCGTTAAGAAGACCCCGCGATGGGAATCGAGGTGAAAGGTCTCTTCCTGGCGGGTCATGGGGGTTTTCGGCAGGGCTGCATCCCTCCTGACATGATCCGGTTTGAGGTCACGAAACCGGACGAGAGGGGAGCCAATCGCCTTCCCGGTACCTGGAGAAACGAAGCAGGACGCTGGTTTTCAGGAGCGTGTTTCCCTGGAATACAGGCGGATCAACTCGGGTCCGGCGTAACGGGCCTCTCGACCCAGCTCTTGTTCGATGGCGAGGAGACGGTTGTATTTGGCGATCCGTTCGCCGCGTGCAGGGGCACCTGCCTTGATCTGGCCCGCATGGCTGGCAACGACGAAATCCGCAATGAATGCATCGAGAGTCTCGCCGGAACGGTGAGAGAGCATGACCCGCCAGCCCCCCTGGACGGCCGTTCCGATGGCCGCCTGGGTTTCGGAGACCGTGCCGATCTGGTTCGGCTTGATCAGGACCGAATTGGCCTGCCGGGTTCGGATGCCATTTTCGATCAGCT
>JAKARN010000302.1 GCA_021828425.1 Pseudomonadota bacterium
ACCCCAGAAGCCCTGACGGTGATTCCCAGGGCAATGGCGGCCTTGGGAAATCCCGGACCTGAATACCCGCTCAGCCGGCACAATGCCGGCTTCTGGTTCGCCGACCGGCTGGCTGCCACGGCCGGGAGCCGATTCCGTCCTGATCGCCGACTGGGCGGAGATGTAGCCCGTGTCGATCTCTCCGGACACGAGATCCGGATCCTCAAGCCCATGACCTTCATGAACCAGAGCGGGGGCCCGGTGGGTGCCTTCTGCGGCTACTTCCGGATTCCCGTGGAATCCCTGCTCGTGATCCACGACGATCTGGACCTGCCCACGGGAACCCTCCGGCTCAAGCGGGGTGGGGGACACGGCGGGCACAACGGGCTACGCGACATCATCGCCCACTGTGGCAGCGGGTTCATGCGGCTCCGGATCGGCATCGGACGCCCCCCGCCCGGAATCAACCCAGTTGACTATGTCCTGTCACGACCGGATTCGGAGGATGAGTCGCTTCTCCTGGCGGCAGTGGAGTCCGGGATCAGCCTGCTCCCCCTGCTTTTTGAAAAGGGCATGGAATCGGTCATGCAGGCCCTCCACACCCGGCGTCCACCCTCCGGACCGGCCCCGGAATCCGGATCATGAGTCTCCGGGCCGGCATCGTGGGGCTACCCAACGTCGGCAAGTCGACGCTGTATAACGCGCTCACCCACGCCGGGGTCGCCGCTGCCAACTATCCCTTCTGCACCATCGACCCCAACATCGGGGTGATCCCTGTCCCGGATCCACGTCTCGATGCGTTGGCCCGCCTCGTCCATCCGGAGCGGATCATCCCCGCCACCGTCGAATGCGTCGACATCGCGGGACTCGTAGCCGGGGCTTCCCGGGGCGAAGGGCTCGGCAACCAGTTTCTGGCCCATATCCGCGAAACCGACGCCATCATCGAGGTCGTCCGCTGCTTCGAATCTGAAACCGTGATTCACGTTGGCGGCAAGGTCGATCCACTGTCGGACATCGCCGTCATCGAGACCGAGCTCGCCCTGGCGGATCTCGCAACGGTCGAGCGGGCACTCACCCGTGCCCTGTCCCAGGCCAAGTCCGGGAACCGGGAGGCACAGGAACGGGCCGCTCTCTTCGAACGCGTCCGGAGGCGGCTTGACGAAGGGGGTTGGGTACGGACACTCGATCTCAGCGAATCCGAACAGCGGGAAGTCCTCGCTCTCCAGCTGCTCACCCACAAACCGGTGCTTTACCTGGCCAACGTCGGTGAGGACCGGACCCGGCCACAGGTCCAGGCATGGATGGAGGCGCTCGAAAACCACACCCGCTCCCAAGGGTCCCGGCTCGTTGCCATCTCCACACAGATCGAAAATGAGCTGGCCGAACTGTCCCCCGACGAGCAACGGACGTTCCTGGCCGAACTGGGGTATGACGAGCCCGGACTCAACCGCCTGATCCGCGCCATTTATGAACTCCTGGGCCTCGAAACCTTCTTCACGGCCGGACCGAAGGAGGTGCGCGCCTGGACCGTCCCACGGGGGACCCCGGCACCCCAAGCAGCGGGCGTGATCCATTCGGACTTCGAGCGCGGCTTCATCTCGGCCGAAGTGGTCGCCTACGAGGATTTCTTGTCCTCGGGCAGTGAATCCGCGGCACGGGCGGCTGGCAAACTCCGCCTTGAAGGCCGGGATTACGTGGTCCGTGATGGCGATGTCGTCCATTTCCGCTTCAACGTCTGAGAGAACACAGGTTTCCTTGACGTTTGGCACCGTTTCCCGGGACAATGGTAGATTCCGATTCAGGCTACGTAGCTCAGCCGGTTAGAGCGCGGCACTCATAATGCTGAGGTCGGTGGTTCGAGTCCACCCGTAGCCACCATTGTTATCAATGAGTTGGGGGGTTGAGTTCGGTTTTTTCCCGCCGTTTCTCTTGCTTCTAAAATTTAGTTAGGGTTTGCCATAGCGACGCCATATGGTGATATTGTGAACAGCGTCGAAAAGCGTCTTTCGCAGATGCGCGCCCAACCCGAAAGGGGATTGGCAGATCGAGGATCTGGAGACGGTCGCCTCATCATTGGAAGTGCGGGTTAGGAAATCCGGCGGTAGTCATGCCGTATTTTCGCATCCCGCTGCGACCCTGCGCGTCGACCCATCAAGCCGATTTACATTCGCCAGTTTGTCGATTTGGTCGATGGGATTCGAGGTGCGCCGTGAGCAACATACCCGCATTCGACAGCTATCCCTTCAGTGTTGAGCCGCTGCCGACAGAGGAGGGCGGTGGCTATGCCATCACTTTCCCGGGTCTGCCGGGCTGCATCTCCGCTGGCGAAACCGTTGCCCAGGCGATCGCCAATGGTCGAGAAGCTTTTCAAGCGTGGATGGAATCGATCATCGAGGATGGCAAGCCGATCCCTGAGTCCCACGCCCACGGTGCCGCGGAGCCGGCGAAATTCGTACTTCGTTTGCCGCGCACGCTACACAATCGCCTGACCTCGCGCGAATCAGCCGAAGGTGTCAGCCTGAATTCTCTGGTCCAGACATACGTTGCCGAAGGCTTGGGTCGTCACGGACCGAATATCTGAAGGCAAAAATGCATCAGCCGCACGGCGTGGATATTGATCAGATAACGCCAAGAGATCAGGCTTAGGCCCCCAATTTGCCCTACAGCGCATCCAGCGGTGGTCAGGCAAAGTCATCAAGGTATCGGAAACCGCTTAGAAATGATTTTTCGCCCCTTTCCGGCTGGATGACCAAATCCGGGGGAGCCGCTGCCGTAGGCAGTGGGGGACGGAGTCCCCGGAGAGGGTCGATCCGGCGAAGGAGCGTAGCGACTGATGCCCACTCTTTACCCATTGCTTGGTGAGGCTGGCCTCGTAGTGACCTCATATGGCCAGATTCCGGAGATGGTTCTTCGTGTGTCGCTGCCAGTCGAGTTATCCACAGGGGTGGGTTGGCCCGGGGCGTTAAAGATTTTATAAGTTAAAAACGCGCGCGTTACGGTTTTGCAAGCCAGTACTGTTGCTGGCTTTGCGGGCCGTTAGCGTGGGTGAAACCCCGATAGGGAGTGTGTACCTGCCTCCGGCAGTTGTGGTCCCCGACCTGAACACCGTGGTCTCCCGCGCAACTGGCAGGTTGCACATATTATATCATT
>JAKARN010000303.1 GCA_021828425.1 Pseudomonadota bacterium
ACGGTCTCTCCGAGGTAGTCCTCCGCCGTTTTTTTCATTTTCATGAGAACTCGGGCCGAAATTTCGGGTGGAGACATCTGCTTGCCCGCCACTTCGACCCATGCATCACCATTTTTTGCCTGAACAATTGAGAACGGAGAGCGTTTCAGGGCATCTTGGACCATCGCTTCGTTAAACCGGCGTCCGATCAACCGCTTGACCGCATACAGGGTATTTTTGGGATTGGTCACAGCCTGGCGCTTGGCCATCTGCCCGACCAGGACATCACCGTCCTTCCCAAAAGCCACGACCGAGGGAGTGGTTCGATCGCCTTCGCTATTGGGAATCACCTTGGGTTGCCCCCCCTCCATGACGGCGACGCATGAATTCGTGGTTCCCAAATCGATGCCAATGATTTTAGACATAATTTTCTCCAAAAACGGTTCCGATCACAATCCGGACCGGAGGCTCATCACCGCTATCAACTCGAATATGGGGATGGACGCTCCGGGATCAAGTCTCTTCAGGCCGGTTCACGATGACCCGTGCGGGACGCAGGAGGCGCCCTTTCAAACGATACCCCTTCTGAATGACCCGGAGCACGATCCCGGGACCGGCTTCCGGCTCGGAATCGGTTCCAATAGCTTCCTGATACTCCGGATCAAACTGCTCATGAAGGGGGTTGATTTCATCCACGCCTTGTTTTTCAAGGAGCTGCTTGAAAAGCCGGAGCGTCAACTCAACCCCTTCTTTAAGCCCGCTCCCTTCGTCCCCGCCCGCACTCAGGAGACCCAGTTCCAGACTGTCCTTGACCGCCAGGAGATCGGCGAGAAACCCTTCCAGCGCATAGCGATGGGCATTTTCCACCTCACGCTGCGTCCGCTTCTTCAGGTTCTCGAGTTCGGCGGCCACGCGCAGGTAGCGCTCCCAGTTCTCCTGGGCCTTCCGCTCGGCGTCTTCCAGGTTGGCTTGAAGCTGCCCGATCCGGTCCGCCCCCCCCGCATCGCCCTCAGAGGACGGCTCGGCGCTATCCGGGCAACCGGGTGACAGGGCCTGTGGATCTTCCAGCATCACTTTTCTCTCCAGCACGATGAATCACAGCAGAAGCCGGCCTCTCTTCCCAAGAAGCCGGTCTTGAGCGCCAAACCGGAGGCGGCCGCAGCGGGGAGACCACCCTCAATGGTTTTGCAGCGATGCGCCGATCAGATCGGCACTGACCTGCACGATCGGAATGATCTTATTGTACGGAATCCGCGTCGGACCGATCACCCCGAGGACCCCCAAAGTCCGCCCGCCCGCCCGGTACGGCGAAAGGATCACTGAGCAGGGACTGAGCGCATTATACCCGGACTCGCTCCCGATATAAATCTGGACCCGGTCGGCCCGCACACTGGCATCAAAGAGACGGATGAGATCCCGCTGGCGGGTCAGTGTATCGAGAAGATCCCGCAGCCGGGACAAGTCTCTCAGCTCATCGAAATCCATGAGATTGACCTCCCCGCTCACCACCACCTCGGGAGTCGGAGTCAAGGTCTGGTCCAAGATCGTTTCCGCAAGAGACATGGCCTGCTTCATCCAGGCGGAAAGACCCGCCTGAGTCTTCTGCAGGTCGGCCACCAAGCGCTGGCGGACCTCTTCCAGGTTCCCTCCCACGAACATTTCGTTCAAAAACTGGGCCGCCTGTGCCAGAAAATCCCGGGAATAGGGGACCGCGGTTTCGATCAGGCGGTTTTGGACCTCCTGATCATCGGTTAAAAGCACAACGAGGATCCGGTGTTCCGACAGCGGGACAAACTCGATCCGGGCCCATGAGAGCTGGTCCCTTCCGGGAAGGGTCACCACCGCGGCCAGGTGCGTGATGGAGGACAACAGTTCAGTCGCCGCGCTCCACTGCCCCATCGTGACCGGCCGCTGTTCGAATCCCGTTTTCAGGGTTTCAATCAGTTCCGGACCCATGGCCGGTGCTTCGATCAGGCTGTCGACGAAAAACCGGTACCCCAAAACCGTGGGGACCCGTCCGGCCGAGGTATGGGGGGATTGGATCAAGCCTGCGTCTTCAAGGTCCGCCATGACGTTGCGAATGGTGGCCGGGCTCAATGCATGGCCAAAATCGCGCGCCAACGTCCGTGACGCGACCGGTTGCCCGTCCTCAATGTAATGCTCGATCAGCAGCTTCAGTACGGTGCGGGCGCGCTCATCCAGCTCGGGCAACGAAAATCCGGGTGGATTCGTCATCTCAGCGACGGTGGGCCTGTCTATCAGGAGGAGACCGGTTCAAGTTACCATAAATTACCGGCGGCACACAGCCCTGCCCCTTCAAACCTCCCGGTCGGCCTCAACCGGGGATCGGGACGAGCGACGCCCCCCCACCGCGGTCTCTAAGGTAACATCAGAACCATGCCGACACTCGCACGTGCCTATGTGTTCTGCCGGGGAGAGACACCTGCATCGCCCTCGGTGCTCGCCAATCTCGAGAGGATCCTGGGGCAGGCCGGGATTCCCATCGTCCAGACGAGTGAAATACCGGGGCCCACCGGGAAAACCGCCCCTCCCCCAACCGAACCCGCCTTCGAACCCGGCGATTTTGCCATCAGCCTTGGCGGAGATGGCACTTTCCTGGCCACCGCCGCTGCCACGCGGGCGGAGATTCCGGTTTTGGGTATCAATCTCGGACGCCTGGGCTATCTCACGGACTTCCCCGCCGACCGGCTCGATTGGGACCTCAAGCCCATTCTCGAAGGACAGTACCAGACGGAAACGCGGGTGCTCATCCGGGGATGTCTAAAGCCCGTCGCCCCCCAATGGCGTCTTGCCCTGAACGACATCGTCCTCGAAAAGGCCGATGGCGGAAGGATGATCGACATCGAAACCTGGATTGAGGGACGCTTTGTCTGCGCCCATCGCGCCGATGGACTGATCGTCTCAACCCCGAGTGGCTCCACGGCTTACGCCCTTTCCTCGGGTGGTCCCATTCTCCATCCGGAGCTGTCCTGCCTCGTCATCCTGCCGATTGCGCCCCACAACCTCTCGGACCGGCCACTCGTCATTCCGGGAAAGGCCCAGATCGAACTCCGGGTACCGGAGGCACAGGCGTCCCGTTGCCTCGTCAACTGGGATGGCTCCGCCACCCGGCGTCTTGAAGATCGGAA
>JAKARN010000304.1 GCA_021828425.1 Pseudomonadota bacterium
CGGGACCTACTCGTCGATCTTCATCGCGAGCGCGATTGCCCTCATGCTGGGTGTGGATCGCTCCGATCTCCTCCCCAAGCGTCCGGCGGCCCTGGCCGAGGGACCCTGAGGGTTCGTAATAGGGGTTGAGGAGGGCTTGGAGAGCCTCCAGGAGGCGGGGGTTTGCGGCGATCACGTCCCCGCTTTCAAGGGGAGGGATGCCCGCGGTCCCGAAACCCTGTGCCACGCCGCCCGCCTCCTGGACGAGCAGAAGCCCGGCGGCCATATCCCAGGGCTTGAGCCCGAGCTCGAAAAAGCCATCCAGCCGGCCGGCGGCCACCGCGGCCAGGTCGAGGGCCGCGGAACCCGCCCGCCGGACGCCGGAAACACGGGGCAGGAGCGTGCGGAACTGTTCCAGGTAGGCCGAAAGCCGGCCGAAGTCCCGGAACGGGAAGCCGGTCCCGATGAGGGAGTCTTCCAGACGGAATCGCCGGGCGACCCGGATGCGGCGATCGTTGAGGAGTGCCCCTTCGCCCCGGCTCGCGACGTAGAGTTCATCCCGGCTGGGGTCATAGACCACCCCGGCTTCGAGAACCCCGCGACGTTCGAAAGCGAGGGAGACGGCATAGACCGGGAATCCGTGGAGGAAGTTGGTCGTTCCGTCCAGGGGATCCACGATCCAGCGGTCCTCGCCCCGTCCCTCCGCCGGATCCGAAAGCCCGCCTTCCTCCGCGAGGATGGCGTGATCCGGGTGGGCGGAGCGGATCACCTCGACAATGGCGGCCTCTGCGGCCCGGTCGACCTCGCTCACGAAATCGTGGGGTGCCTTTTCCTGAACCCGGATCCGGTCGAGCCGGTCGGCTTGGCGGCGGATGACCTCGCCGGCCCGGCGGGCGGCCCGGATGGCGATTTGGACGATGGGCTGCATGGTCGTGGCGCGGGACGGAGGTGGGGGATCATAGCAGAGCCCGATCGCCGCTGCTCCCGGCGCTATAATGCCGCATGGCCCCTGCCTCGCGTCCGATCTACCTCGACTACGCCGCCACGACGCCGGCCGATCCGCGGGTGATCGAGGAGATGGCCCGGTTCCTGGGACCCGATGGGCTGTTCGCGAATCCCTCCTCGGTGACACATGCGCCGGGCCGTGCCGCCCGGGCGGTGGTCGAGGAAGCCCGGGGGGAAGTGGCGGCCCTGGTCGGTGCCCGGGAACGCGAGATCTACTTCACCTCCGGAGCCACTGAATCCAACAACCTGGCCTGGCGCGGACTGGCCGCCCAACGCCGTGGGCAGGGGCGTCATCTCGTCACCTCGCGCATCGAACACGCCTCCGTGCTCGATACGGCCCGAGCGCTCGAGGTCGAAGGGTTCCGGGTCACCTATGTCCCCTGTGACCGGGAGGGCCGGGTGGATCCGGAGCGGGTCGGGAAAGCGCTCACGCCCGAAACCCTGCTCTGCTCGGTCATGCACGTCAACAACGAAACCGGCGTGATCCAGGACATTGCGGCCATCGGCCAGCTGTGCCGCGAACACGGCGTTCCCTTTCATGTGGATGCGGTTCAAAGCGCGGGCAAGCTCCCGATCGACCTCTCGGTCCTGCCGGTCGACCTCATGTCCTTTTCCGCGCACAAGGTCTATGGCCCGAAGGGAATCGGGGCCCTCTACGTCCGTCACGATCCCACGCTCGTCCTCGAACCGTTGATCCGCGGCGGTGGGCAGGAACGGGGACTCCGGGCCGGGACTCTCGCGACCCACCAGATCGCGGGACTGGGTGCCGCTTTCCGCATCGCCCGGAAGGAGGGGGCGGCCGATGCCGCCCGCATCGGGCGGCTGCGCGATGCGCTGTGGGCCGAGCTTTCCCGTCTGGACCAGGTCCGCCTGAATGGCGGGGGTGCGCCACGGGCCTGCGGGCACCTGAGCGTGAGTTTCGGCGGAGTCAACGGCGAGAGCCTGATCTATTTCCTAGGGGATCTCGCGGTTGCCCAGGGTTCGGCCTGTTCGAGTGCCCGTGGGGAGCCCTCCCACGTGCTCCAGGCGATGGGACTCACACCCACGGAGGCCGAATCCACCCTCCGGATCACGCTCGGGCGCTTCACGACCGAGGAGGAGATCGAACGGGCTGCATGCTGCATCTCCCAAGCCTATGCCCAGCTGTCTTCCATCGCACCGGAGGGCCCCCGGCGGCAGGCCGGATGAGTGGGACCCGGTCTCCGGGCCCGCAGGCGGCCGGATCCTCCCCTTTCGATTTCTGGGCACACAACCTCGAACGCGCCGGTGGTTTTGCGCCCGGCACCCCGGGGGTTCACGAAGGCCGGGCAGGCAGCCCCGGAGCGGGGGCCGAGGTCGAATTCGCGCTCTGTCTCGAGGCCGGCCGGATCCTCCGGGTCCGCTACCGCTTCCGGGGCAGTCCCTGGACCAATGCCGCGTGTGCATTTTATGCACAGGCACTCGAGGGGCAGCCGGCCACCTTCCCCTGGCCGAGCGGGGCCGAGGTCGCCCGTCAACTGGGCTACCCCCGCACCCGTTATGATGAAGCGTTGATTGTGGAGGATGCCCTGATGGCTGCACTGGCCCCCCTGCGGGAGGTTTCCGATGACTGAACTCACCCTGACATCCGAGGCGGTGGACCAGGCCCGCCACCTGCTCGCGAAGCGGCCCGAGGCACCGGGACTCCGCATTTCCGTCGAACGGTCGGGATGTGCCGGTTACCGCTGCCGGATCGGCTATGCGGAGGCCACGGGCCCCGAGGACATCCGGATCGAATGCGGAGGGGTCGCGCTCTTCGTCGCCTCCGCCGATCTTCCGCTGGTTCGCGGAACCACCGTCGATTACGTCCGCCAGGGACTCAATCGCATGTTCCGGTTCGAAAACCCGCACGCGCGCGAGGTCTGCGGCTGCGGCGAGAGCTTCACGGTTTAGACCCTACGGCCTGACGTGCAAAAAGGACGGTCCGGCTGGATGGAGAGGGTTGAGGAGAAGAGATCGGCCTCCGGTGGATCCGGGTCGCACCCCGCGGGATGCTGATCCACGTGCGGAGCGCCCGGGGAGGATTTTCTGCACCAGTCGGAGAAGTCGTGTAGCACCGGGACATGGGGGTGGCTTTCCCGAAGCTCTTTTCATCGAGCCCCGTAGAGGTGGGTTCCTGCAC
>JAKARN010000305.1 GCA_021828425.1 Pseudomonadota bacterium
CCGATCTCCATGTCACCGGCCGAGGTGCGCTCGATCACGCTGGACGAGGATTCTCACAGCATGGACATTGCCGTGGATGAGAACCGCCTGTCCCAGGCCATCGGCCGGGGTGGGCAGAATGTCCGGCTGGCCAGCCAGCTCACCGGCTGGTCGCTCAACATCCTGACCGAGACGCAGGCGCTCGAGAAAAAGCAGTCGGAACTGGATACCGCCCGGCGCCTGTTCGTCGAGCAGCTCAACATCGACGACGAGGTGGCGAGCCTCCTGGCCCAAGCCGGCTTCTCCTCGGTCGAAGAAGTGGCCTACGTGCCGATCGGGGAGTTGCGTTCGATCCCGGAGTTCGACGACGAACTGGTTGAACAGCTCCGGGGCCGGGCCCGCGACCTGCTTCTGACCCAGGCCATCGCCAGTGAGGAGACGCGGGAAAATGCGGTCGAGGCCTCGGATCTCCTCTCGATTCCCGGGATCGATGCGGTGCTCGCGGGACGGCTGATCCAGCGGGGCATCGCGAGCCGGGATGCTTTGGCCGAGCTGGCCGTCGACGACCTCGAGGGTCTCGAAGGGCTGGATCGTGACGGGGCTGGACGCATCATCATGGCGGCCCGATCCCACTGGTTCGGAACGGACGCCCCAGAATCCAAGGAGGCATGAGCCATGACCGACCAGACGGTCCGTGAATTTGCCGAGTCCGTGAGAACGCCGGTCGACCGGCTCATCGTGCAGTTCCGCGAGGCCGGCATCGATTTTGCCGGCCCGGATGCCCCGGTGAGCGATGAGCAGAAAATGACCCTGCTCAATTTTCTCCGCCATCACGAGGCGGGGGATGATGCCGCGCCCTCCCGCATTACCCTCAAACGGCGTTCGGTCAGCGCCTTGAAGATCGCGGGAGCCCAGGGACGCAGCAAGACCGTGAACGTCGAGGTCAAGCAGCGTCATACCTATGTCAAGCGGGAGGTTCTGCTCGAGCAGGAATCCCGCCGACGGGCACTCGAGGCCATCGAACAGGAACGCCAGGCGGCACTTCTGCACGAAGAGGAGTTGCGCCGGCAGATGCAGGAAAAGACCCGCCTCGACGAGGAACACCGGCAGCGCGAACAGGAACGGGAGCAGCGTGAGCGGGAAGTCCGCGAGCGGCAGGAACAGGAGTTGCGCCTCCGGCAGGAGGAGGAGCGGCGGCGACTGGAAGCCCAGCTCAAGCGGGAACTCGAAGAGGAGGACAAGCGCCAGCGCGCCAAGGGACACGTCAAGGCTGCGGTTCCGCAGCCGGCCCCGACGGGCGGGCGGCTCAGCCTCAAGTCCGGAGGTGAGGGTGCCCGGTCACGGGCCCGCGGCCGGGTCGAAGGGGAGCGGGCCCCGCCGCCGCAACCCCAGGTCCGGGAGATTGCCGTTCCCGAGACCATCAGTGTGGGCGAGCTGGCCCAAAGGCTCGGGGTCAAGGCGGCCGAACTGATCAAGACCCTCTTCGGCATGGGGGTCGTTGTGACCATCAATCAACTGCTCGACCAGGACACGGCCGTTCTCGTGATCGAGGAGTTGGGACACCGGGCGAAGGTCCTGCGCGAGGATGCCTTGGAGGAAGCCCTCTCCCAGGCCATCCAGAGCGAGAGCGACCGGATGGAGCCCAGGCCTCCCGTCGTGACCATCATGGGGCATGTCGATCACGGCAAGACCTCGCTTCTCGACTACATCCGGCGCACCCGGGTGGCGGCCGGCGAGGCGGGCGGGATCACCCAGCATATCGGGGCCTATCATGTGGATACGCCCAAGGGATCGATCACCTTCCTGGATACCCCCGGTCATGCCGCCTTCACGGCCATGCGGGCCCGCGGGGCCCAGGTCACCGATCTCGTGATCCTGGTGGTCGCGGCGGATGACGGCGTCAAGCCGCAGACCTTGGAGGCCATCCAACATGCCCGCGCCGCCAAGGTGCCGATCGTCGTCGCCATCAACAAGATCGACAAACCCGAGGCGGATTTGGAACGGGTCAAGAGTGAACTGGCCCAGCAGGAGGTTTTGCCCGAGGAGTGGGGGGGGGAGACTCTCTTTGTTCCGGTTTCCGCGAAAAGCGGGGAGGGCATCGATGCGCTTCTGGATGCGGTCCTGGTCCAGGCCGAACTGCTCGAGCTTGGCGCGCCGCGGGCGGGGCGGGCCGTGGGCGTGGTCCTCGAAGCGAGCCTCGAGACGGGTCGCGGGACCACGGCCACCATCCTGATCCAGCAGGGGACGCTTTCGGTCGGACAGATCCTCCTGGCCGGCAAGGAGTACGGACGGGTCCGGGCCCTCTTCAATGAACGGGGCGATCGGATCACCGAGGTCACCCCGTCGCTCCCGGCCGTGGTTCTGGGTTTCCCGAACCCGCCGGTCGCCGGTGACCGGGCGACCGTGGTCGCCGACGAGAAGACGGCCCGCGAACTCGCGGAATACCGGCAGGGCAAGATGCGCAACGTCCGTCTCCAGGGCCAGAAGGGACCGATCGGCGTCGAGGAGGCCTTTGCCCAGATGGGCCAGTCCGTGGCCCAGACCGTCCCGGTTCTGCTCAAGGCCGACGTCCAGGGATCGCTTGAGGCCTTGCGGTCCGCCCTGAACGAGCTTTCGACCGCGGAAATCGCGGTCGCGATCGTGAGCAGCGGCGTTGGGGGGATTACCGAGGGTGATGTCTATCTCGCCGCCGCCTCCCATGCCCGCATCCTGGCGTTCAACGTCAGGGCCGATGCCGGGGCAAAACGGGCCCTGGCCGAACAGTCGGTCGAGGTCGATTATTACGGAGTGATCTACCAGGTGCTCGAGGACATGCGTCAGCGCATGGGCGGTCTGCTCAAGCCCGAGGTCCGCGAACAGATCGTGGGGACGGCCCAGGTGCGCGAGGTCTTCCGTGCGGCCCGTTTCGGCCAGGTGGCCGGCTGTCTCGTCATCGAAGGACACATCTTGAAAAACCGTCCGGCCCGGGTGCTGCGAAACCAGGTGGTGATTTTCGAGGGGGAGATCGCCTCCCTCCGGCGCTTCAAGGATGACGTGAGTGAAGTCCAGTCGGGAACCGAATGCGGAATGGCCATCCAGGGCTATAACGACATCAAGCCGGGGGACCAGATCGAAGTCTTCGAGCGGGTGGAGGT
>JAKARN010000306.1 GCA_021828425.1 Pseudomonadota bacterium
TCTCCACCGGACATACCAGGATGGGGTCGGTCCCCACCAGCACCACATCCGGTTTCCGTTTCATCCGGATCTGTGCGGCCAGGAAACCCAACGTGGCAAAGCGCGTGTAATGGATCAATCGCCGTACCATGCTTTTCCGGTAATCCAGGAGCCCCGAGATCCTGAGGAAACGGATTCCATCCTCCTCGCTCTCGCTGCACCAGCCCCTTCCACCTTTGCGCAGGTCCCGTCCGGTCATATAGTGGATTGCGGAGGTCATGACGGTGACCGAACACCCGAGGTCGCGGAGCTGGCAGGCTTCTAACCAGGGACGCACCGCCCCGGGTTCGTCCGGACGAGGACAGTGAAAGGTGAGGAAGAGGACGTGGGGCCTTCGGTCGGAAGCAGCCTCCGGCGAGCTAGGGGCCATGGTCCGTCACGGCCTCGCGGACCGCCCGAATCACACGCCCGATTTCCTCCTCCCCCAGTCCATGGTGAACGGGAAGCGCAAGGATGGTTTCGGTGAGCCGTTCCGTCACGGGGAGCGAGACCACTCCGAGTCGCTCGCGGATCACCGGTTGCTGGTGAATGCCTCTCGGATAGTGCACTGCGGTCGAAACCCCCTTTTTCGTAAGTCGTTCGGCCAGAGCATCACGACCGAATCCCATCTCCTTCTCGTCGATGACCACCGAGTATTGATGCCAGGAGGACTCGGAGCCTTTGGGCTCGGCCGGCAACTCAAAACCTGGCAAACCCAAAAGCCCGGCGTTGAGCTGGGCAGCGTTCTGCCGTCGGCGCGCCAGCATGGTCTCCAGTCGTCCCAGCTGGGCACGCCCGATGGCCGCCTCCACGTCCGTCATCCGGTAGTTCCACCCAACCATCGTATGGACGTACTTGGCTGTCTGGCCATGGGTACGGAGATAACGCATCTTCCGGTCCAGCTCCGGATCGGCACTGGTCACCATCCCCCCTTCCCCCACGAAGAGGTTTTTCGTCGGATAGAAGGAGTAGCAGACACAGGCGCCGAGAGAGCCGATGTCCCGGCCGTTGAACCGGGTCCCCATGGACTGGGCGGCATCCCAGACGATCCGCAAACTGTGCTGGGCAGCAAAGGATTCGATCGCATCGACCGGACAGGAGGCACCAAACAGGTGGACCGGTACTATGCCCCGCGTTCTCGAGGTGAGACGCCGGGCCGCATCTTCCAGGTCGATCAGGTAGGTCTTGGGATCGACGTCACAAAGCACGGGGACCAGGCCCGTTTGCAGGGCCATGCCCGCCGTCGCAAAGAAACTGAAAGAGGGCATGAGGATCTCGTCTCCGGGCTCGAAGACGGCTGCATAGGCGAGGTGCAAGGCAGCGGACCCGTTGGCACAGGTCACTGCATGGCGGGCACTGACCTGGTCGGCGAACGCCTTCTCGAAACGGTCACATTCCACTCCCTGCCGGAGTTGTCCGGAGCGGAGCACGTGCAGGGCCGCCTCGATTTCGGGCTCGGCCAGGGTGGTGTCAGCCATGGGGATCATCGGAGACTCGCCTCTCTCGGTTCTGGTTGTGAAACACTCGATTGAACCAGCCGATCCAGCAGGAGCTGGAGTTCGGCTGCTTCCGCCACCTGGCCGTAGGCCGGCGCCCGGTTTGCCCGGACGGCCTCCAGGAAAGTCCGGGCCTGGATCCGATACGGATCCTCCGGACCCGGTGGGAGACGGAGGGGGCTTGGGCCCGTGGGATGCCCAGCCTTTGCGTGGGATAAAAAAAGCTGTGACGGGAAAGTGGAGTCAATGGAAGCACGGATTCCCCCGCACGGTCCCTCGATTTCGACCCACTGCGCAAACCCGGGCGTCAGGAAATCGGCCTCGAGAATCACGGCGGGCCCCTGGGGATAATCGAGACGAACCACCCAGAGATCGTCGGCATCGACCGGCACTCTCTGCCCGCCGATTTCCCGTTCCGGCTGGCAGAGATCCCGTACCAGGAGATGGGCACCCTGAGGCGGCCCGAAAAACCAGAATGCGAGATCCAGGGCATGGACAAACATCTCGTTTGCGACCCCACCGCCCTCGGCATGCCGATGTTTCCATGGTTGATGGGATCCCCGTCCCCCGATCCGGAACAGGGCCAGATGGGGTGGGCCCAGAAGGGCTTCGTCCACGAGAAGACGCCGGACCTCTGCAAAGAGGGGGACCGAGCGGTACAGGAATCCCACCATGCCGACCCCCCCCCTTTCCCGGAGACACTCGGCCAGGCGCCAGGCTTCTCCTCCGCTGGAAGCCAGAGGTTTTTCCACGAGGAAAGCCTTCCCCGCATCCAAGGCGGCCTCGGCCAGGGGAACATGGGTCGGGGTCGGGGTCGTGATCACGACCGCTCGGATGGAATCGTCCCGGAACGCCGCGTCGACCGTGAGAACCGACAATCCCTCCCGGTCGGCCAATGATCGGGCACGCCCGGGATCGATATCCGCAACCACCAGCTCCACTTCCGGTTCGATCCCGCGCAAGCCGGCAATATGGCGGGGCGCCTGTTTCCCTGCACCCAGGATCGCCAACTTCACGTGGGTGGATCCCCCGGGATCAGTCCTCTCCAGGAGAGGGCGAGGTTGCGTTCCAAAAGGGATTCCGGCAAAGGCTCGAAACGAGCCGGTACCCCACGGGCCAGCATCCGGGCCGGGACATCCCGGGTCACCACAGCCCCCGCCGCCACAAAGGCATCCTCGCCGATCCGGACACCGGGACAGAGCGTGGCCCCGCCCCCCACCGTCACGCCCGTCTCCAGAATGGGACCTTCGGGGCGGTAGCGATTCCTTTGTTTCAGCGGGTAACGGTCATTGGTCATCACCACGCCCGGACCCACGAAAACCCGTTCGCCGATCCGGACCCGGGTCGGGATGTAGCAGTGGGACTCGATCTTGACGAAGCTCGCAATTTCGACTTCCCCGTCGATGATGGTCCCTGACCCGACGAGCACGTGGTGGCCAATCCGGGTCTTTTCGCGGATGAGCACATGGTGACCCGTCTGGAAATGATCCCCAATCAGGGCATCCGCATAGAGAATGGTACCCGTCCGGATTCGTGCCGCGATCCCGAGCTGCAACGGGGCCGCATCGTCGCGGTAACAATAGCCCACCACGCACCCG
>JAKARN010000307.1 GCA_021828425.1 Pseudomonadota bacterium
TGCCTGCGCCCGCACCGGCTATCGCTTCAGGCACCCAAATCAACGACCTGAGTTTCAAGCGTGGCAAAAACGGCGGCGGCATTCTCGATCTTTCCATCTCCGGTCCGCAACCGCAGATGAACGTCACCCGCGAGGACGGTGCTCTCGTCGTCGAACTCAAAGACACGGGCATTCCGTCCAGTTATACTCACCGCTTTGGCGTCAGTCAGTTCGGCACCCCGGTTCAGTATGTGGACAGCTATCCCCTGGGGCGAAGCACCCGCCTGGTATTCGCCATTCATGGTCCTTACGAGTATTCGGCCTATCAACTGGGGCAACGCACCTTGATCGATGTACATCCCAAAGCCGCTGAGGCCGTCGACAATGCCAACGCCGGCGCGCGCCTGAGCATGGACTTCCAGAACATCAGCGTGCGCGATGCCCTGCAGGTCATCGCCGACTTCACCCACCAAAACATCGTCGTCTCCAACAATGTGACCGGCAGCCTTTCCATCCGCCTCAAGAATGAGCCGTGGGAACAGGCCTTCCAAGTGATCCTGCAATCTCAGGGGCTGGCGGTAAAACACATCGGCAACATTCTCTGGGTGGCGCCCGCCAGCCAGATCACCAGCCAGGAAGAGGCACAACTGAAGGCCGACGCCAGCAAGCGCAAGCTTGAACCGCTGGAGACGGAACTGATTCGGGTCAGATATGCCAAAGCCTCGGAGATCGCCTCGCTGTTGCAGGGTTTCGACCAGAACAAGGAACCCGGCGGCGGAGAGAGCGGCAACGAAATGAATCCGGCGCAGAATGCCGCACTAGCCAGTGCCCTGGGCATCCCCAACTCCAGCCTCATCGGTAATTCCCTGCTCGGCCCGCGCGGCTCCGTGGCGGTAGTGACTCGCACCAACAGCCTGCTGGTCCGGGATACCCCCCAGGATATCGCCAACATCAAACACCTGATTGCCAAGATCGATCGTCCGGTCCCCCAGGTATTGATCGAAGCGCGCATCGTGCAGGTCACCACCAATGCGGCACAGTCCCTGGGCGTAAACTGGGGCGGCACCTATACCAGCGGCGGTGGCGGTGGCGTCGTCAACCTGTCGGGTACCGGTGCTACGGGGGTTACCTCGACGCAGGGCGGCGCCTACCCGATGTCTGGAACAACCACGACCACCGGAACCGGATTCACCACCCCGGCACTGGTAAATCTGGTACCCTCCACCGCCGGCACCGCCCTCGCCGGCATGAATCCGGCATCACTGGGTTTTGCCCTGGGCACCGCCGCCGGCAATCGGATCCTGAATCTGCAGCTACAGGCTCTGCAAGCCGATAACCGCGCCAAGATCATCTCCAGCCCCAAAGTCCTCACCCAGGACAATGAAAAAGCCGTCATCGAACAGGGCCAGGAAATCCCCTATCAGCAGGCCACCAGCAGCGGCGCGACGGCCGTGTCCTTCAAAAAAGCGGTGCTGAGCCTGGATGTCACCCCGCACATCTCGCCCAACGGCAAGATCACTCTCGATGTGGATGCGCGCAATGACCAACCCAACTACGCTCAGGCCCTGCCTTCCGGTATTCCCATTGATACCCAGCAGGTCAAAACCAAGCTGCTGGTCAATAACGGGCAGACCGTGGTGATTGGTGGCATTTACACTGACTCGACCACCCAGAATGAAACCGGCGTTCCGCTGCTCAGAGACATTCCCCTGCTGGGCTGGCTCTTCAAAAGCCACATCAACAACGTTGCCAAGACCGAACTGCTGGTCTTCCTGACCCCCAAGGTCGTCGGTGGCGAGTCTTCAGGGGGACTCGGCGTCGCTTCCGCCAGCAGCAATCCGGGAACATGACCGGCAGCATCATCCTCATCGGTCCCATGGGATCCGGTAAATCGACCATCGGGCGGCTTCTGGCCGCCCGCTTGCGTCTCCGTTATGTGGATAGCGACGCGCTCATCGTCCATCATACGGGGGTGGATATTCCCACCATTTTTGAGATCGAGGGGGAATCGGGCTTCCGCGAACGGGAACGCAAAGTCATCGCCGACCTCGCCACTTGGAGTGAACCGATGGTACTCGCCACCGGCGGCGGTGCCATACTCGACCCGGCCAATCGACATCATCTGCGGCAGATGGGCCAGGTCATTCATCTGGATGTCAGCGTCGACGAGCAACTCAGACGTATTCGCCACGACCGCAACCGTCCGCTGCTGCAAGGTACGGACCTCGATTCCCGTCTGAAAACACTGGCGGAGCAGCGTAATACCCTGTACCGGGAGACTGCGCACTGGCGGGTAACAGGAGACGGTCTGCGCTCGGATCAGGTTCTGCGCCGGATACTGCGCCATCTCCAGCAGCGGGCATGGCACCTCCCGGCCGGGGATAGCGGGGGTCAAACCGGCGCCAAATGACCACAATGGCGCGGCACACTTGCCTCAACGCAAAAGAACCCCAACAATGGGGCATAAACCGGTCCATAAGAGAAAACATACCATGCGTAGTCTTTGCGTCGATCTGGGTCAGCGCAGTTACCCTATTCACACCGGCACAGGCATTCTCGCCGACCCCGCGCTCTTTGCGCCTGCTCTGAGCAAAGGTCCCGTGGCGGTCGTCACGGACAGCAATGTCGCCCCCCTCTATCTGGAGACCCTGCAAAAGACCCTCAAGGCCCTGGACAAGCCGTCGCTGGCCATCATCCTGCCAGCCGGCGAAGAGAGCAAGTCCCTGGACAACATTCAGGAAATCGCCGGACGCCTGTTGAGCGCAGGGTACGGTCGCGACTGTACCCTGTGCGCCCTCGGCGGCGGGGTCGTGGGGGACATCACCGGTTTTGCCGCGGCGGTCTATCAGCGGGGGGCAGCCTACATTCAGGTGCCGACCACCCTGCTCGCCATGGTGGACTCCTCAGTTGGCGGCAAGACCGGGGTCAACCACCCGCTCGGCAAGAACATGATCGGCGCTTTTTACCAGCCGCAGGCGGTGATCGCCGACACCGACACCCTGGACAGTCTGCCCGAACGGGAATTCCGTTCGGGCCTGGCAGAAGTGATCAAATATGGCCTCATCAACGATCAGGGCTTTTTCTCTTGGCTCGAAGATCACATGGATGCAGTACTGGCCCGGGAGCCGGACG
>JAKARN010000308.1 GCA_021828425.1 Pseudomonadota bacterium
GATCTTTCTAGATTTGCATCATTGAGGGAAAGTCGCCCTCAACCAGATTTCCAATCGTCAGTAATCAGTGACGACAGGGTGTCACCGTGGCTTTTCAGTTGGCCTTCCACGTTATAGGTTTGATCGCTCTTGGGCTCATAACGGCCCACAAGCTTTCCGTGGACGTCCTTTCCGAGTTTTCGACCCTGTTCATCCTCGTCGACAAGGCCAATGGTTTGTCCGCGAACGTTCTTGAGAATTTTGCGTTTCACCGAATTTTCCTCCGATCACTACTCATTTACGGCAGCTGATAACTCGAAACCGGCCAGGTGATTTTACCCCGTTGTGGCTGACCCTTCCGATACCAGGAGATATTAAGGAGCGGGATTTTTTCGCGAAGCAAAGCATTCTTTTCCAGGGGGTTGTCCTGAAGGATTCGGCGCTCCGGCGTTGTCGCAAGCAGTTTCCCGTTCGGTTGATGAATCGTTGCCTGCAGTATCGGCACTGCCTACTATGGCTGGACAGGAAGGGCAGAGAATCCCCCGTCAGCGTCAGAACCAGCACCTGTTGAGGCAGATTCAAGGAATTCACCAAGACCGCCAGCCCCACGGTTGTGAGTGGCGCCCACGAATCCCGGAGGCCTGGTTTCACTGTCTGGTGCGCCTGTCTGCCTGGGATCGGGATGCCAACCAATCACCAGGATCACAAGGCTGAGTCACAACCCGGTGAGCCGATATTTACGCGGATTGCGTGAGCGTAGGGCCCAGTACTGCCAAGCGCAATAGCTATGGGTGCACTGGAATCTGCCCAATGATTCTCAGCCCACGATCCTTCTGCCCAAAAGCTACCATATTGCGCAATTTGCCAGAAATACCAGGTTTATTCAGCAGCCTGTCAAGCAGGAACGTACGTCAGCCTGATCACGTCCTCGGCAACCGGATCACTGGCTACCAGGCGAAGTGGTGGTCGGGGGCCGGTGAAGAACGGTCTGCCACGACCGAGCACGATGGGGTGGAGGTAGATTCGATACTCGTCAATAAGACCAAAGTCAGTCAGGCTTCCGGCCAGAACGGGTCCGCCAACTACAATCTCCCCGCCTAGCTCAATCTTGAGCCCGCGTATCGCCGCCTCCAGGTCGCTCTCGACGAGGGTGGCGTTGGGACCAACCGACTTCAAGGATCGCGATACAACCCACTTCGGCTGGGCCCGCCATACCACAGCGAAGTCGCGTTCCTCCGCATTCCAATCTGGAAGGTCATCGTCCCAATAACGCATCACCTCGTATATGCCGCGACCGTATGCCATACCGGTCAAGCCGCGCACCCGCCCGATGAAGTGACGGAAGAGAGCGGGACGGGGCAGCCCCATCTTCTGGTGGTCCACATACCCGTCCAGGGACTGGTTCAGTTCGTACACGAGCTTCGCCATGCTACAAAACCCCCACCCCGGTTTTTCAGTACTGCTTAACAGGCCGTTGGGTGGTCCACAGAATTTGGACAGAGCATCTCAAAGTGGAACCGGGCTGCTCCCAGTTGCAGCAGATCCCAGCATGTTACGCTTTTTAGATGTGGCGCGGATGCCGTGAGGCGGAACAGTGAACGAGCGGCGATCCGTTTATGCCATTCCCTTTCCATAGTGTGAAGGCAAAATGCAAAGATCAATGGCCAGTTGCATGCAACCCAAAACAACGAAATCACTTGGGGAATCACCAAAAACGTTCCCGGAGAAAAGGGTCCGGCCGCCCTTCTAACCTGGGGCTCAAAACGCCCATCAGCTCTTCGTGGCCCAGCCTGCCAAAGAGAAGCAGAGGCTGCTGAATTTTCCACTTTCGAACCACACAAGAGCAGCAGGGCACACCGGCCGTCGTGTAGTCGTGTACAAAAAAGCTTTTGATCGGTTGGCTAAACTGGCGCTGCTGCGTGCGCAGCGAAGCCGCCCAAGGCGCGGAGATGGCTTAAAAACAGGTTTGGCTGGGGGACCAGGATTCGAACCTGGGTTCGCGGAGTCAGAGTCCGCTGTCCTACCGCTAGACGATCCCCCAAGCGCCTCAGCGTTTCGAGAACTGGGTCGCGCGACGGGCCTTGTGCAATCCGACTTTCTTACGCTCGACCGCACGGGGATCGCGGGTCAGGAGGTGGTTTGCTTTGAGACGCGGTTTGAGCGTTTCATCGTACTGCACCAGAGCCCGGGCCAAGCCCAGCCGGACCGCTCCCGCTTGGCCGGTCAAGCCCCCACCCGTTACGGTCGCCTCGATATCCAGCCGGTCCTTGAACTCGATCAGATCGATCGGCTGGTGAATGATCATGCGGGCCGTTTCCCGGCCGAAATAGTCCTCCAGGGAACGCTCGTTCACCCGGATCTCTCCCTTGCCGCGTCTCAGGAAAACCCGTGCCTTCGAGGTCTTGCGACGGCCCGTTCCATAACCGAGCACACCCTTGTCTTCAACCACCTTCATTCTCCTCAGGAAATGCTGGCGGCTCGGGCAGATACCCTACCGACCGTCAGTGTTTTGGGAGACTGGGCCAAATGAGGATGCCGGTCTCCGGCATAAACCTTGAGCTTCCGGATCATGGCCCGACCGAGAGGGTTCTTGGGAAGCATGCCCCGGACCGCCTCTTCAATGATCCGTTCCGGATGACGGGCCCGCATCTCCTCGAAAGTGACCGTTTTGAGCCCGCCAATGTAGCCGGAATGACGATGATAGCGCTTCTCGTCTTTCTTCCGACCGGTCAAAAGCACCTGTTCCGCATGGACCACAATCAGAAAATCGCCCGTGTCCACATGTGGTGTATAGATGGCCTTGTGCTTGCCCCGTAGCCGGCGAGCCAGCTCGGTCGCGAGACGGCCCAACGGGACTCCCGCCGCATCGACGACGTACCACCGGGCATCGACCTGACCGGCATGTGCCATATAGCTTTTCATGAAAACCAGACCTCACCCATTGCCGAACCGGTGGAAAATCAAGCAACTCGAACTGTTTATCGTACACGATGGGCAGGACCCGAGGCAAGTCCTGAGTATGCGTCCACCCAACCCCCTTGGCACCCGGGTTTCTGCTGGTGGGGCAAAAATCACGAAGTGGGTTGCCCGAGGCGAGGGTGGAGGCCGCTCGGTTCGGGAGAA
>JAKARN010000309.1 GCA_021828425.1 Pseudomonadota bacterium
GCCAGATCCGTTCGGGCGCATAGTGCTGGATGATCAGGCGGGGCACAGGCGACCTTTGAGTTCCGGGGGCCTCCCCATCCTAACGGTTTTGCCCACGGGTGGCGATCCCCCCGGGGATCCGGCCTGTGAATTCGTTCCTTCGCCCCCACACCGGCTCATCCACCCGTCCATTTGCGCTACCCTAGGGGGCCACTTCCGGACGAGGCTGACATGGCCTGGATCAAAGCCTTCCACATCATCTTCATGGTGACCTGGTTTGCCGGCCTGTTCTACCTCCCGCGCCTCTTCGTCTACCACAGCGATCCGGAGCTCGCGGAGTCCGCCCGGGCGCGTTTCACCGTGATGGAACGCCGGCTGTTCACGCTCATGACCATCGGGGGGGTTGCCACCGTGCTCTTCGGTCTCTGGCTGCTGCTGGGCTGGTTCTGGCCTCCCCCCCTCTGGCTCCGGATCAAGCTCGTCCTGGTCGCCGGACTCGTCGCCGATCACGCCTACCTGGGATACCTGGTCGGTGACCTGCACCGGCAGCCGACACGCAGACCTCCCCGTTTCTACCGGTGGCTCAACGAACTTCCCTCCCTCTTCCTGATCGCCATCGTGCTCCTCGCCGTCTTGAGACCGGACTCGTGGGGCTAGAGACCACCCGCCAACGGGAACGCCCTCCCCTTTTCGCGCATCCCCCCCTCCCCCTGCTCATCGGGGGAACGATCCTGATCATGGCCGGATCGTGCCTCACCGGGCTCATGCTGGGCGGCGTGGCCCTGCCTCCTCCAAGCATTCTCGAGGCCCTGCGCCACGAGGGACCGGTGGTCATCCAGACCATCGTCTGGAAGCTCCGGATCCCCCGGATCCTCCTGGCCTTCTCGGTCGGCGGCCTGCTCGCCCTGTCGGGCGCGCTGCTCCAGGTCCTTCTGCGCAACCCACTGGCCGACCCCTATGTGCTCGGCGTCTCCGGGGGGGCTGCCGTGGCAGCCCTCCTGAGTTTCATGGCGGGCCTCCCGCTCTACGGGGTCATGGGCAATGCCTTTCTGGGGGCCGCACTCGCGACCGCCCTCCTCCTGCTCCTCACGCGTCTGACCGGACCCATCACCCCGATCCGGCTCCTCCTCACCGGGATCATCATGGCCTCCGGTCTGAGTGCCGTGGTGACGCTGCTCCTCGCCCTCTCGCCCGAACCCACGCTCCATACACTCCTCTTCTGGCTCATGGGCAGCCTGGCCTACAGCCCGGGCATGGTGGCTGCCGGCATGGGACTTCCGGCCCTTCTGCTCGCCATTCTCCTGCTCTGGCCCTTCGCCGGCGAACTCAATGTGCTGCTCCGGGGCGTCGAGACGGCGCAGAGTCTCGGGGTCCACACCGGCCGGCTCACGCTGGGCCTCTACCTCTTTGCCTCCCTGTGCACCGCCCTGGCCGTCACCCAGGCCGGCATGATCGGTTTTGTGGGACTGATCGTCCCGCATCTCGTCCGGATGACCGTGGGCGCGGACCATCGCAAGCTTCTCCCGCTGGCCGGTCTCTGGGGGGGCAGCCTCCTCGTCGCAGCCGACGCCCTGGCGAGGAGTCTCCTGGCTCCACGAGAACTGCCGGTCGGCGTGCTCACGGCCTTTCTCGGCGTTCCCCTCTTTCTCCTCCTGCTCGCCCGCTCGAACCGGACCGGGATCCTGCGCTCGTGAACCCCACGCTCGAGGTGGCACACCTCGATCTCGCAAGTCCTCACGATGTTATCTGCGAGAACCTGTCGCTCTGCGTCCGGCCGGGTGAAGTCTGGGGCATCCTCGGGCCCAACGGAGTCGGGAAAAGCACCCTCCTCAAGACCTTGGCGGGGCTGCGGCCGGCCCCGGAGGGATCCTCGATCCGGCTGGACGGCCAGCCGCTCGAACGCTGGGCGAGACGCGCGCGGGCCCGCCGGATGGCGATCCTTCTCCAGGACAACGAGCCCGGGCTCCCGCTCACCGTCTTCGAAACCGCCTTGCTCGGCCGGCATCCCCATCTCGGGCTCTGGGGCCGGCCGCACCATGGGGATCTGAGACGGACCCTGTCGGCACTCCGGATTGCGGGTCTTTTGGGGCAACGGCAAAGTCCCTCCCAGGCACTTTCAGCCGGGGAAAGCCGCCGGCTTTCGGTCGCCTTGATCCTGGCCCAGGATCCCGACCTTTATCTTCTGGATGAGCCCACGACCCAGCTCGACCTCCACTACCAGAGGCGGCTCTTCGAACACTTCCTCGGGCTGGCCCGGAAGCGCGGCAAGGCGATCGTGATGGCGCTCCATGACCCGACTGCCGCCATCCGTTTCACGACCCGGGTTCTCCTTTTGCTCGGCGGCGGCCGGACCGTCGTGGGAGACAGCAGGGACTGCCTCACTCCGGAGCACCTGACCGCCCTCTACGGCACGGACGTGGTCGCCGCCCACTCTCCCCGTGGACTCGTCTTCGATGTCTTTTAGACGGCCCGGGATCAGGCGGGCCCGGATCCGTGACCCGGATAGCGACCGATCCCCTCGGCCAGTTCGGTGGCAGCCGCCTGGGACCCTTCCCATTTCTCGATTTTGACCCACTTGCCCGGCTCATGATCCTTGTAATGGGCAAAAAAGTGCGCGATCCGGTCGAGCTCGCAGGACGGGAAGTCGGCGGGTTCGCGGATGGCACTGTAGCTCCGGCAGACGGCATCGACCGGAACCGCCAGAAGCTTGGCATCCGGGCCATGCTCGTCGGTCATGCGCAGAAGGCCGATCGCCCGCGCGCGGAGGAAGGAACCACAGACCAGGGGATGCGGCGTGACCACCAGGGCATCCACCGGATCTCCATCCTCCGCCAGGGTCCTGGGAACGAATCCATAGTTGGCCGGGTACACCATGGCGGTCGACAGGAAACGGTCCACCTGGAGCAATCCGGAGGTCTTGTCCATCTCGTATTTGACGGGTGGTGCCCACGCGGGAATTTCGATCACCACGTGGAAATCATGCGGCGGCTTGCCGGGACCCAGCGCTTCAAGGGACATGACCGACTCCAGGAGAACCCCTCTGGGGGCGGTTCATTATAGCGAGTTGGCCGGACCGGATGGGATCCGCGCATGTGGGGGAATTGCCTCGACAAGGA
>JAKARN010000310.1 GCA_021828425.1 Pseudomonadota bacterium
AAGTCTTCGAGCGGGTGGAGGTGAACCGCGCGCTATGAAATCCTCCCCCCACCGCAGCCAGCGGGTGGCCCGGGAACTGCAGAAACAGGTTGGGCTATGGCTGGCCCGTGACTGCGGTGACGACCGTTTCCGTTCACTCGCCATCACCCGCGTCCGCGTGAGTCCGGATCTCGGTTTCGCCCGCTTTTACTTCGTTGTGGCTGAAAGTGATCCCGCGAACCTGGAGGCGGTGGAAGATGCGCTCGAAGCCGTCCGGGGGCGGATCCGCCATGAGATCGGCCGGCAGGCAAAGCTCCGGGTGGTACCGGAGATCCGCTTCGAATACGACACCGAACTCGAATCCGTCCGGCGGGTGGAACAGCTTTTGGCCTCGCTCGATCCGCCCCCGGAGAGTTGAGGTCGCCATGCCCCAGGGAGCAGCGGGCGGGGTCGACGGCATCCTCCCTTTCGACAAGCCGCTCGGGTGGACGTCGAATCAGGCGCTCCAAAGGATCCGGAGGCGGCTCGGCCCCGGGGTCCGGGGTGGCTACCAGGGAACGCTCGATCCCTTGGCCACGGGCCTCCTGCCCATCGCGTTCGGCACGGCCCGGGGCTTTTTGTCCTACTTCGCGGTCTCGCCCAAGCTGTACCGGGTCGAGGCGAGACTGGGACAGCAAACCCGAACGGGAGATGGCGAGGGCGAGGTTTTGGCCCAAGGTCCCGTCCCGGATCTCGGTTTCGCCGAGATGGCCTCGGATCTCGCCGGCCGGATCGGGACGAGCCTCCAGGTGCCTCCCATGTTCTCGGCCCTCAAACAGAAGGGGATTCCCCTCTACCGTCTCGCGCGCCAGAAGATTGAGGTCGACCGTCCGCCCCGTCCCATCGAGGTGTTCCGGGTGAGCCTTCTGAGTTGGGTGCCGCCCACGGCCTGCTTCGAGCTCGAGTGCGGACCTGGGGTTTATGTGCGGAGCTGGGTCGAGGACTGGGCCCGGAGCCTCGGCACCGTTGCCCATGTGAGCGGGCTCAGACGGCTTCGGGTGGGATGCTTCAGGGAAGAAGATCTGGTGGCCTGGGAGGATCTCGAGACGGTCCGCGACCGGCTCCGGTCCGTCGACTGGCCGCTTGCGCATCTCTCGCGCCTTGAGCTGGATCCCCGCGAGGTCGACGGTCTCATCCGGGGACAGCCGGTCAGGATCCCGGGTCCGCTGGGGCCGGGTCCACTCCGGCTCTACGACCGGGCGGGAGTCTTTTTGGGACTCGGATCGGATTCCGGACCGGACGGGCTCCGGGTGCTTCGGCTTTGTCCCACGGACGCACGGCTTTTCCGGTCGACCGCCGGGACCGGCTCCCACGCGCGGGGGGACGATCCCGGCACACGCCCCGGGCCCTTGTGCGAAAAGGGTGGGCCGGAGTAAAATGGACCGTTATTACAAGGCCGATTGTCAATGCCCATGTCCCCAGAAGATCGCCCGAACGCGTCCCGCGCCGACGTCGTGAAACAGTTCCAGAGGGCGCATCAGGATACCGGTTCTCCCGAGGTCCAGGTGGCGCTTCTCACGCAACGGATCAACGGGCTCGCGAATCATTTCGAAAAACACAGGAAAGATCATCACTCCCGCCGCGGGCTGCTCATGATGGTCAACCGCCGGCGCAGCCTGCTCGACTATCTCGCCCGCATAGATCCCCCGCGTTACGATACGTTGGTCAGTCAGCTCGGACTCCGGCGCTGATCGGCCTTGTCGTCACCCGAATTCCAACCCATCCGACCCATCCCTTGAGGTTGAACCGCCCATGACGGTGAAAAAGTCCTTTGCCTATGGATCCCATACAGTCACGATCGAGACCGGGGCCATTGCCCGGCAGGCCGACGGCGCCGTTCTCGTGACCATGGGCGAGACCTGTGTACTCACCACGGTTGTGGCCCGGAGAGAGGCCGCGGTGGGCCAGGATTTTTTCCCGCTGACCGTCAATTATCTGGAACGAACCTACGCTGCGGGCCGGATTCCCGGAGGCTTTTTCAAGCGGGAAGGGCGCCCGACCGAGAAGGAGACCCTGACCTCGCGCCTCATTGACCGTCCGATCCGTCCCCTGTTCCCCAAGGGTTTTACCCATGAGGTCCAGGTGATCGCCACGGTGATTTCCATGAATCCGGAGATCGATGCCGACATCCCGGCCTTGATCGGGGCATCCGCCGCCATCGAGCTGTCCGGCATTCCCTTTCACGGCATCCTGGGTGCCGCGCGGGTCGGCTACCGGGATGGCCGCTTCCTGCTCAATCCCCCGGCCACGGATCTCGGCCAGTCCCAGTTGAACCTCGTGGTCGCCGGCACGGAGCGGGGTGTTCTCATGGTGGAATCCGAAGCCTCGGAATTGCCCGAGTCCGTCATGCTGGATTCCGTCCTGTTTGGCCACGAGCAGATGCAGGTGGCCATCGAGTGCATCCGGGAACTCAAGCGGGAAGCCGGCCGCACGCCCTGGACGTGGGCACCGGTCGCCTCCGATCCCGCCGTGGTCGGACGGATCCGGACCCAGTGCCGGGATGCCCTCGAAGCCGCCTATTCATTGGCTGAAAAGAGCGCCCGGCAGAAACGTCTGGCCGAAATCGAGACCCAGCTGCTCGCGAGCCTCGCGGCAGTCCCGGGAGAGTCCGCGGACGGGGTGCCTGTGGGGCCGGATGTCGCGAAGAAGATTTTCAAGGATATCGAGCGCGAAATTGTCCGCGGCCGCATCCTCGCGGGACAGCCCCGCATCGACGGCCGTACGACCCGCCAGGTTCGTCCCATCCAGGTCAGCACTGGTTTTCTGCCCCGGACCCATGGTTCGGCCCTGTTTACCCGGGGCGAGACCCAGGCCCTGGTCGTGACCACCCTCGGCACGACCAAGGATGCCCAGATCATCGACGGGCTCGAAGGCGAGCGTCGGGAACCCTTCATGCTGCATTACAACTTTCCGCCCTACGCGGTCGGAGAGACCGGGTTTTTGAGTTCGCCCAAGCGCCGCGAGATCGGGCATGGCCGGCTGGCCAAACGGGCCCTGCTCGCGGTCATGCCGGACATGACCCAGTACCCCTATGTGCTTCGGGTGGTTTCGGAAATCACCG
>JAKARN010000311.1 GCA_021828425.1 Pseudomonadota bacterium
CAGGATGAGGCCATGAATTTCCCGGATCCCAACGACCGGGCCACGCAGGAGTCCGAGTTCAGCCTCGAACTCCGGACCCGCGACCGGGAACGCAAGCTCATCCGGAAGATCGACGAAGCGCTTCTCAAGCTTGAAACCGACGAATACGGCTACTGCGACCGCTGCGGGATCGAGATCGGGATCCGACGTCTCGAGGCCCGCCCGATCGCCACCCAGTGCATCGACTGCAAAACCATCGAGGAGATCCGGGAAAAACAGCTGAGCGGCTAGGCCGGCCCAAGCGGTTCCGGCATGATCCGGAAAAGTACGTTCCGTCCGGCCTGGTGGTTACCCAACGGTCACGCCCAGACCCTGTATGCCGCCCTCGGCCGCCGCGTTCCCGCCGCGCCGGTCCGGATGGAGACCTTCGATTGGCCGGATGGAGACCGGACGCGGGGATTCTGGTCGTCGATTCCCCGCCCGAACGATGGCGGCACAACCGTGGTGCTGCTCCCCGGACTGGAGGGTGGAATCCGTTCGCCCTACATCCGGGGATTGCTCCGTCGGCTGGCAAAAGACGGCCATCGGGTCCTGGTCCTCCCCTTCCGGGGCAGTGTCTCCAACCCGTCAGCGGGGCCCCTCACCTACCACGCCGGCTGGACCCACGATCTCGAGCGGGTCGTGGGACACCTGCTCGCCCTCGAACCCGAACGGGTCCTGGCCCTGGTCGGGTTTTCCCTGGGCGGCAACATGATGCTGCGCTGGCTCGCCACCGATCCGCGGGCGGGCGACATCCGCCAGGCGATCGGTGTGAGCATCCCGTTTGATCTGTCCTGCACGGCGCACCGGCTTCGACGGGGAAGCGGCCGGCTCTATGAACGGTATCTGGTCGCGGAACTCAGGCGGAGTGCCCGCCGTCATCTCCGGGCCCATGGCCATCCGACCCTGGATGTCCGGAGACTGGGCCGGCTCAAGACCTTTCTCGAGTTCGATGAACATTTCGTGGCGCCGCTGCACGGCTTCCGGGATGCCCACGATTACTACCGGCAGACGAGCGCCCGTCCGCTTTTATCCCGGATCCGGACCCCCACCCTGCTCCTCCAGGCCCTGGACGATCCCCTGATCCCGCCCGACTGCCTGCCGGACGAATCGGAATGGGGATCCGAGTCGGTTTTTGAATGGAGCGAACGCGGCGGTCACGTCGGCTTCATCAGCGGACGCTGTCCCCTGTGGGGAGACGCCTGGCTGGAGGAACGGATCGCCCAGGCGCTCGCCGGCCTGGCCCGGGGGGCCGCCTAGCGTTCAGTGGTTCTGGTCGAGACCCTTCATGCTGAGCCGGACACGGCCCTGACGGTCGACCTCGAGCACACGGACCTTGATCAGATCCCCTTCCCGGAGTCGATCGCCCACCTTCTCCACCCGCTCTTCCGAAATCTGGGAGATATGGACGAGACCATCGCGGCCGGGCAGGATGGTGACGAACGCGCCGAAGTCCATGAGCTTCACGACCTTGCCCTCGTAGATCTTGCCGACCTCGACATCCGCCGTGATTTCCTCGATCCGGTGCTTGGCCGCCTCCGCCGAGGCCAGATTGACCGAGGCGATCCGGATGAAGCCGTCATCCTCGATATCGATGGTCGTTCCCGTTTCCTCGGTGATGGCCCGGACCACGGCGCCGCCGCGGCCGATGACCTCACGGATTTTTTCCGGGTTGATCTTCATGGTGAGGTAGCGCGGGGCCCATTCCGACATCTCCGCCCGGGGTGCGGACAAAACAGCGTTCATGGTCTCGAGAATGTGGAGGCGTCCTTCCCGGGCCTGTTCCAGGGCCGCCTGCATGATGGTCCGGTTGATCCCCTCGATCTTGATGTCCATCTGGAGTGCCGTCACCCCCTGCCCGGTTCCGGCCACCTTGAAATCCATGTCCCCGAGATGGTCCTCGTCCCCGAGAATGTCGGTCAGGACGGCAAACCGGTCCTCGCTCTTGATGAGACCCATCGCCACACCCGCCACCGGGGCCCGGATGGGAACCCCCGCATCCATGAAGGCGAGGCTGGTTCCGCAGACCGTGGCCATGGAACTCGAGCCGTTGGATTCGGTGATTTCCGAAACCACCCGGAGCACATAGGGATACTGGGTCATGTCCGGCATGACCGCGAGCAGGGCCCGTTTGGCCAGCCGGCCATGCCCGATCTCACGGCGTTTGGGTGAACTCAAAAAGCCGGTCTCGCCGACCGCGTAGGGCGGAAAGTTGTAGTGCAGCATGAAAGGTTCGCGCCGTTCGCCTTCGAGCCCGTCGATGATCTGGGCATCCTTGGTCGTGCCGAGGGTGACCACGACCAAGGCCTGGGTCTCGCCCCGGGTAAACAGGGCCGAGCCATGGGTCCGGGGCAGAAACCCGGTGTTGATCTGGATGGGACGAACCTGGCGGGTCGTACGGCCGTCGATGCGGGGCTGTCCCGCAAGGATGCGGCCGCGGACGATTTCGCGCTCGATGTCCTTGAAAATTTTCTTCGCGGCATCCGGCCCCACAGGGATCCCGTCAGCGGATTCCCCCGGGACGGCCGCGAGGCTCGCAAGCAGCTGGGTCTCGATCTCGGCGAGACGTTTCTGCCGGGCACTCTTCTCGGCCAATGAATAGGCGGCCTCGAGCGTATCCCGGCACTGGGTCCGGATCCGCCCGACCACGGCGGGATCGGATGCGACCGGTGCCCACGCCCAGGGCGTGCGGCCGGCCTCCCGTTTGAGTTCCCGGATGCACTCGATGGCCACCTGCATCTGCTCGTGACCGAACAGGACGGAGTCCAACATGACCGACTCGGGCAGTTCCGAGGCCTCGGACTCCACCATGAGAACGCCCCGCTCCGTGCCGGCAACCACGAGGTTCAACTGGGACTGGGCCAGATCCGCGGCCGTGGGATTGAGCAGGAACTGGCCTTCCCGGTAGCCGACCCGCGCGGCACCCAGAATGCCGTGAAAGGGGATACCGGACAGTTCGATGGCGGCGGAGGCCCCGATCAAGGCCGGAGTGTCGGCATCGATCTGCGGATTCATGGAAATCACCGTGGCGATCACCTGGACCTCATGGGTAAAACC
>JAKARN010000312.1 GCA_021828425.1 Pseudomonadota bacterium
GCCTACAACCCGAGCCTCAACTACACGATGGCGGTCTTTGAACTTGCCCTCCACCTCGCAGGACCGTCCTGAAGGATCGTGGTTTCCCCGAGTCGGCCTCGGACTGGGGCTCCTCCTGCTCACCGCCTGCGCGCCCTTCCCGAAACGGCCGGGAGAGCGGAGGTACCCGGCTGCGTCCCGCCGCTCCTATGTGGTCGACGGCCGCCGCTACTACGTCCTCCAGGATGCCCTGGGTTACAACCGGCGGGGCATTGCCTCGTGGTATGGCCTCCACTCGATCGGCAAGCCAACAGCCAGCGGCATTCCCTACAATCCGGCCGCGCTCACGGCAGCCAGCAAGGTCCTGCCCCTCGGCACCTGGGTCCGGGTCACGAACCTCGTGAATGGCCGCCGGGTCAATGTCCGCATCGACGATCGGGGTCCTTTCGTGTCGCACCGGATCATCGACCTGTCCTACGCGGCGGCCCGCCGGCTGGACATGATTGCCCGCGGCACCGCCCTGGTCGACGTCCAGGCCATCCCCCGTCCCACCCTGCCCGGCGCCGAGCGCTTCCGTCTCGCCCCGCCACCCCTGCCCCGCAATCCGCTCGGGCATCCGCCCCGCATGTACCTCCAGGTGGGTGCCTATGCGCAGCGCGGCCAAGCCCTTGGACTCGAACTCCACCTCATGCGGAAGGGGATCCACCCGCTCCGGCTGTTCCCGCTCCGGCGCCGCCACCGGATCCTCTACGTCCTCCAGGTGGGCCCCATCGGGCACGTTCGGGAACTTGACCGCCTGGCCCGGCGTCTTACGGTCTTGGGCTACCCGAACACGGAGGTCATCATCCGCTGATCGGTCCCGGGCCCGGATGGCGGCCGGGTTAGAATTGCCGCCTCACTGCCTGTCCGACGGAGCCTGCCTTGAAATCCAAAACCCGCCGCCTCGGAGCCCTGTTCCTGGGCTCTCTGCTCTGTGCCCTCTCCCCGCTGGCCCATGCCGGCTTCCCCATCCCGCCGGCCCCGAGTTTCCACGCCAAGAGCTGGGTGCTTCTGGATGGGCGCACCGGACAGATCCTGGCCCAGCAGGATGCCAGCCGCCACCTGGCTCCCGCCAGTCTCACCAAGCTCATGGTGGCCTACATCACCTTCTCCGCCCTCAAGGCCGGCGCGATCCATCCCGACGAACGTTTCACCATTTCCACCGCGGCCTGGCGCACCGGCGGTTCGCGCATGTTCCTCCTGCCAGGAAGCCACGTCACCGTGAACGACCTGCTCAAGGGACTCATCGTCGACTCTGGCAACGATGCCGCCGTGGCCCTGAGCCAGGCGGTGGCCGGCACCCGCGCGGCGATGGTGGGACTCATGAACCGCTATGCCCAAAAGCTCGGCCTGCACAATCCCCACTACGCGGATGTCGACGGCCTGCCGGCCCCGGACCATTACAGCAGCGCCCTCGATATCGCCCGCCTGTCCCGCGACATCATCCGCACCTTTCCCGCCGACTACCACCGCTACTTCGCGATCAAGACCTTCACGTGGGACCACATCACCCAGCAGAACCGGGTGAGCCTGCTCTGGATGGATTCCTGGGTCGATGGACTCAAGACCGGCTACACCGACCAGGCCGGCTACTGCATGGATGCCTCCGGCATCCAGAACGGCATGCGTCTCATTGCCGTGGTCATGGGAGCCCCCTCCTGGAACGCACGGGTCGATGACGCCCAGGCGCTCCTCGACTGGGGCTTCAATTTTTTCCACGACCATGAGCTCTACCGGAAGACGGCCCCGCTCGGCCGGCTCCGGATCCGCCTGGGAGACCGGGGATCCGTACCGGTGGGGCTCCGCCGCTCCCTCTGGGTGACCGTCCCGCGACTGGACTATCGCTCGCTCAAGGCCGACCTGGTCCTCCCCAAGCATGTCGAGGCACCGGTCGCGACCACCCGGGCCGTGGGAACGCTCCGGGTGATGCTCGGACGCCACCTGCTGCTCACCCGGCCGCTCTATCCGCTCCGGGCTGTCCAGCGCGGCAACTGGCTCGAGCAACTGATGGACATGATCGGACAGCTCTTCTAGGGTGGACACGGTCTTCCTGAACGGGGCCTTCCTGCCGGCGGCGGCCGCCCGCATCTCACCCCTCGACCGCGGCTTTCTCTTCGCCGATGCCGTCTACGAGGTAATTCCGGCCTACCGCTCGAGACTGTTTCTCTGGCCCGCCCACCATGCCCGACTGGTGCGCAGCCTGGCCGCCCTGGGCCTCGAGAACCCGTACGGGGAGGAAGACTGGCGGCGGTTGCTCGGCCACCTGATCAAGGCCAATGGAGGGGGTGACCTCTCGGTCTACCTCGAGGTCACCCGGGGCACCGAGCCGGTGCGCGACCACCGGATTCCGGCGGGCCTCCCCCCCACGGTCTTCGCCCTGACCCAGCCGGCCCTGCCGTCTGACCCCATGCTCGAACGAGAGGGTCAAACCGTGGTCCTGCGGCCGGATTTCCGCTGGCAGCGCTGCGACATCAAGTCGACGGCCCTTCTGGCCAATGTCATGTTGCGCGAGTCGGCCCGTCAGGCGGGCGCCGGGGAGGCGCTGCTCGTGCGCGACGGCCTCGTCCTTGAGGGCACCTCAAGCAACGTCCTCGTCCTCCACGGAAACACGGTTGCGAGCCCACCGGACGGACCCCTGCTACTGGCCGGCGTCACCCGGGATCTCATCCTCGAGCTCGCGGATCAAGGCGGTTTCCGGGCCGTCCGCAAAAACCTGACGCCCGACGAGCTGGGGACCGCCGACGAGGTCTGGCTGACCAGTACCCGCCGCATACTCGCTCCCGTGACCCGGATCGACGGACGGCCGGTCGGAGGCGGCCGGCCGGGTCCCGGCTATCGGCGCATGCGGGCCGCCTTCCAGGAAAGGCTTCAGGCCTTCCTCGACGAAGTCCCCTCCGGCTGAATCGGGGCGGTCCCGCCCGGAAGAGACCGCAGCTGGGCCCGGAGGTGGGCTTCGAGACGGCCCCCCACCTCCCGGAGATCGGCCGGTCCCCCGCAATCGACGACCCGGGTCATCTCGAGTCCCCGAAACCCGCAGGGGTTGATGAGATCG
>JAKARN010000313.1 GCA_021828425.1 Pseudomonadota bacterium
TCCCTCCGCCGGCCGAGGCTCCGGCGGAAGAGCCCTTGGACGACGATATTCCGTTCTGAAAGGCAGCTTTCCCAAGACTTTCAACCAACGTTGGGGCACGGAAGATCCGGCCGCACAGGAGGCGCTCTCCCGTATCGCCCGCTCAAAATACACAAACGCGAGCCCAGTTTGGGCGCTACGGCAAGACAATCCGGCGGGCGTGGCTTCAGGCGCAGATGGACCCGGTGGCGCCAAAGGCCGGTCAGGGTCGCCGGGGAACCCACCCCCCATGTTGGCAGGTGCCCGCGGCACGCTCGCCATTCCGCGCATGACCATTTGTGGCCGCGGGGTAGCACTCGATGGGCTACCTTTCAGCTGCTCCACGACTTGGAAAATTCGGGACCTCTCAACCACTCCTTTCCTCAATCTGACACGATTGTGCGTTGAGTGCAGTCTGCGTTCGCTTGAGCGATGCCCCAGCTGAAAGAGAGCTCCCGGGCTGTTTCTGCCCGATTTGACAAAAATTCTTGGGGGGTGCCCGAGACTCTTCCGTCAGCGATTCCACGATCCCGCGATTGCCACGGGGAGCGAGACCGTCCGGACCCTGTAGACCCTCCGACCGGAGCGCCGCCGGATCCGGAGCAGGGTCCCGCCGGCTCCATCACTGACGTAGATCGAGCGGCCCCGGGCACCCAGCACGACGTCGAACGGGCCCACTCCGGCCGGCATCGGTCGCAGCGCACGTCCGAGACGCGTGTCGATCGGGGTGATCTGGTTTGTGGCGTAGTCTGGAACGTAGAGCATCCGGCCGGATCCCGAGAGGGTCGGTGTGCCCGGCATGAGACCGGCGGGGATGGCCGGAAGAATCCGGCGGTGGGGGAGATCGAGAGGAACCACGAGATCCCGGGAGGACTCAACCACGTAGAGGCGGTGGCCGTTCGGAGACAGCGCGAGAGCGGAGGGGGATCCCCCGACCGGAATGGGCGCCTCCGCCCTCCGGGTGGCGGCCAAGATCGGCAGGATGTCCTCTGTTCCTCCATCGGCGACGTAGAGATGGCTGCCATGCGGGCCGAGCGCGAGCGCATCGGGACCGGCGCCGGTTGCAATCGGGGTCCCGGGTTTCAGGGTGCGGAGATCGAACGGCTCGACATTGTTGCTCCCACCATTGGCCACCCAGAGGATCGACTGGCCGGGATCGACCACGAGGGCCGAGGGGCCCTGTCCGGTCGGGAGGGTCGCGATGACCTTCTGGCTCCGGGTGTCAATGACCGAAAGGGTGTTCGACCCCGAGTTGGCGACGAAGAGCCGGCGGCCGCGCGGGCCGAAGACGGCCGCACCCGGATTGTTGCCGACCGCGATGCGGGGACCCAGGGCACCGTTGTCCGGATCAATCGCCACCACGGCATTGTCGGCATTGCCCATGCTGTAGAGCAATGGAAGGATGGCGTGGAGGTGGGGTGTGATCCGGAGCGGGATCACGAGCGCGGGCAGGATGGCTCCCCGGGAGGTCCGCGCCCGGACGAGGAGATCGTAATAACCCGGGCGGAGTCTCTCCGGGATCTTCACGGCCAGCCGGACCGTCCGGCTCGCTCCCGCTCCGAGCGACACACGGCCCCGGTCGGTGCGGACCTGGAAACCGTGCGGTACGGAAAGCATCCAGCGGAGCGACGTGTCCCGGGTCTTCACGGGCTCCGAGAAGCGGAACCCGATGGTGGCGGTGGTGCCCGGGCGCAGGACATATTGCCCGTGGACCGGGACCAGGCGGACGAGGGTGGAGGGCGGGAAATGGATGGGGCCTGCCGCAAAGGAGGGCGGGGCATCGGCGGGCGCACTGCCCCATTGCCGGTCCGGGCGGGCGCCGAGCGTGAAACGCAGGGTGAGCCGGCCGGTCGCCGGGAGGGCGAGCCAGGTCGCCGAGTCGGGGTGACCATCGATCGTGAGGGCATGGACATAGGGCCGGTCGGGCGCGGCTGCGGGGGCTTCCACCGTGATCCGGAGTCCCTGTGGCGAATCCAGCCGGATCTCCCGGAACAGGGGACTGCCGATGTCCAAGTCCCGAACGGAGGGGTTTTGCGGGTAGAGACCGATTGCGCTCCAGACGTACCAGGCACTCATGGTGCCCAGGTCATCGTTGCCGGGCAATCCGGCCGGAGTCGGGAGGTAGAGGGTGGTGAGGGCCCGGCGCAGGATGGCCTGGGTCCGCCACGGTGCTCCGTCGGCCAGGTAGACCCAGGGGCTGCCGATCGTGGGTTCATTGCCGAGCCAGGCGAAGGGTTCGCTCTGGCCGATATTGAGGTGGGTGAAGAAGCGGTTGAGCTGAAGACGGGTGGCCTGCCGCCCGCCCAGTCCGCGGATCAGGCCGGCCAGGTCCTCGGGCACCATCCAGGTGTATTGGGCCGCGTTGCCCTCCTGGAAGCCGCTCTGGCCGTTGTCGGTGAGAGGTGTGTCGAGGAAGGCCCCGGCACGGTTCCGCGGCAGGATTTCGTGTGCCGACGTGTCGAGGAGATGGCTCCAGTTCATGGAACGCCGGAGGAAACGCTCATAGGTTTCCCTCTGTCCGAGGGCCAAGGCCAGCCGGGCAATCGAGAAGTCGTCCAGCGAGTACTCCAGGGTTTCCGAGGCGCCGTTGGGTACGGGAGCCACCGAGGTGGTGAGGTTGTGGGCGACATAACCGTGCCGGAGGTAGAAGGAGAGCCCTGGCCGTTCCACGTACCAGTCCTGGCCGGGTGTGCTGTGGGTGACGGTGGCTCCGCGGACCATGAAGTGCAGGGCCTCGCGTGCGTTGAAACCGTGTGCCCCGAACGCGTAGGCTCCGGCCAGGATCGGATCCGCCGAGTCCCCGCCCATGACTCCGGTATAGCCGTTCGCGAGCGGCCATTTGGGCAGCCAGCCGCCTTGTGCGGCATCGCGGACGAGCGACTGCATCATCTCGCTCGTCCGACGGGGAGACAGGAGGGCGAGCAGGGGGATTTCCGTGCGGTAAATGTCCCAGCCGGAAAAGTTGGCGTATTGCACCTCCCCGCGAGGGAGCTTGTGGATCCGGCCATCGAAGCCGATATAGCGGCCCGTGACGTCGCTGAAGAGGGTGGGT
>JAKARN010000009.1 GCA_021828425.1 Pseudomonadota bacterium
TCGATCTCGCCATGGGCAACCTGAAGGCCGCCCGCCGCGATCTGGCCCTGCTCCAATCCATGAACTGGCTGGGCCGGATGAGCCCCGCCATCCACCTGCTCGAAACACAGATCCGGAACTACCGGAAACCCTCACCCCAGGCTACGGTGAAAACACACACCCAGGCGAGCCCCGCCCCGGGCCATCAGGGCCCACTCGCCCGCCGCCAACCGAAACGGTAGAGCCCGGCATAGACCACGGGGGCCAGCCAGAGCGACGTCAGGGCACTCAGGGTGAGTCCGCCCATGACGGCGACGGCGAGTGGCTTGAGAAGATCGGTTCCATGACCGATGCTGACCGCGAGCGGCAGGAAGCCCAGGACATCCGCCAGCATGGTCATGAGGATGGGCCGCAAGCGTTGCCGTGCCGCCCAGGCGACCAGGCGGGGTGCGGGCGAGGTTCCACCCAACTGGTGGGCACGCGCGAAAATCAGGATGACGTTGTTGACCCCGATGGCAAAGACCAGAAGCACGCCCAGAAAGGCCGTGCTGTCCAGATTGATGCCGCTGATCCAGAGTGCGAGAAAGGCCCCGCTTCCTGCCAGCGCCGTCGCAAAAAGGGCGGAGATGGCCGCCCGCTGGCTGCTGAATTGCAACCCCAGGAGGATGAGCAGCATGAACAGCGCACCGGTCAGGATGAGTACCATCTGCTGGAAACTTTTCTTCTGTTGCCGGTAGTAGCCCCCGATCACGGGCGTGATCCCCGGCGGCAGGTGGAGTTTCAGGATGATCCGCTGGGCACGGGCGGCCGCGACGCTCAATCCCTCCCCCGATTTGGGTTGAAGCTTGATCAGGGAGTAAGGGACGAGATTCTGGTGCGTCACGTAGGGAACGATACCCTGAAGATCGAGATGCACCACCCGGTTGAGCGGCGTATAGGTACCGCCGGGCAGACGCAGGGGGAGTTTTCCGAGGTTCATGGGATCGGTGCGGACGGAGGGCACCACCCGGACCCGGATGGGGAGAATTTGTTCCCCCCGGGTGAGAAAACCGGCACGCCGACCCCAGAAGTCCGTTTTCAGGCTCGCCGCGATGGCCGGCGGGGTGAGTCCGTAGAGGGCTGCCAGGATCCGGGGAGTCACCCGGAGTTCCGGCCCGGCCGAGGGGGACTTGAAAACCAGGGAATTGAAATCGTGGCTCCGTCTCAAGGCCGAGAGGAGACGGCGGCCATCGGCGCGGAGCACGAGCGAATCGGATCCGAAGAGCTGGATTTGAAGCGGTGCGTGGGATCCTGAGAGATTGCCCAGCCGGTTGATCATGACCTGCATGGTCTCGAGCGTGGTGAGATCGGGGGCCTTTGCCCGGAACGCGTGCCGGAGCTCGGTCATGACCTTCCGGGTGCTTTGCGGATGGTGGGGCTTGAGCACGACCACAAGCCCTCCCTTGTTCGGCGTGGCGTAGCGGTTGCCGAATCCGCGTCCGATGACGAGCGAAGCACGTTCGACATTGGGATTCCGGAGGGCCACCGCCATGAGATCGCGTCCCACCCGTTCGGTTTCCCGAACCCCGTTCCCGACTGGTGTCCGGAACGGAACCACGAAAATTCCCTCGTCCCAATGGGGCAGAAAGGCCGTCGGCAGGTGGGTCACGGCCAGGAGGGCACCCCCGCCCACGAGACCGATGACCGGGAGGGCAAGCCACGGTTTCCGCATGCCCAGAACGAGCAGTCGGCCATGGCTTTTTCGTAATGCCCGCTCACCGGGCAGGCGGTGCGGTCGGCGCGGGCGTTGGGCAATCGAAAGGGTGAGGAGCGGCGTCAGGACGAGGGCCACAATCTGGGAGGTGACCAAGGCCACGATCACCGCCCAGGCCATGTCCCGGAACAAAAGCCCGATCGTTCCCGAGAGAAAGGCCAGCGGAACGAAGATGACACAAGAGGTCATCGTGGCCAGGGACATGAGCGGCAGGATCTCTCCCACGCGGGCCAGGGCATGTCGGCGGCGTTCTTCCGCACTGCCTTCCCGGGGGCCATGGAGGCCCCGCTCCATGACCACAATGGCATGATCGACAAGCGCACCGATGGCAGCCGTGATGCCACCCAGCGTCATGATGTTGATTCCGAACCCGAGCGCCTGAAGGACCAGAAGGGTGGCGGCCACCGAGAGCGGAACCACCGTGAGGGTCGCGAGAGCCGCGTCCCAGCGACCCAGGAAGAGCAGCACCACGAGCCAAGCAATCAGGCTGCCGAGCAGGAGGGCCATCCAGACGTCGCGCAGGCTGGATCCGATCAGCCGACTCAAGTTGTAGATGGGTACAAGATGGATGCCTGGTGGCAGATGGGATTTCATCTGGTCGAGGCGGGAGGCAATGGCACGGGCGACCCCATCCTGGTTGACCCCCCGGTCCGCCGAAACGTCGATCACGAGCGCGTGCCGCCACCCGGCAACCGCCGCTTCCCGGACGAGAGGGGGCGGACGGATCCGGATCTTCGCGATGGCTCCCAGGGCCAGCGGGGCCCGGGAGAGCACCCCCGGCGCGCTCTGGGTGACCAGGGGTTCGGGGCCCGACAGCTCGTCGGCCGCGGGTGAAGCCCTGCTGGAGTTTTCCCCGAGTGGCAGGCTCAGGGCCTCGAGGTCCTTCGGATTGAGCGGCCGCGGAGTCGTCGCCAGGAGGAATTGCTCGTGGAAGACATTGAGGATGCCCGAGAAGAACGGCCCCTGTTCGGTCCGCAGGAGGTTCACGACGGCTGAGGCGCTCAGGTGGTATTCCGCAAGACGCCGTTCCCGGAGATCGACGTCAACCTCCGGCCAGCCCCGTCCCGTATCGTTGACCTCATAGACTCCCGGGAGGGCCAGGAGGGCCGGCCGGACCTGGAAGGCGAAGGTGGGCATGAGAGCCGAGCTGTTGAACCGGTTGGAAACCAGCGCGTATTCGGCCAGGGGATAGATATTGGGCATCATGAGCCGTTCGCTGATCGTGGCTCCGGGGGGTAGCGTGATCGCAGCCAGCCGGGCCTGCAAAAGCAGATAGGCGAGTTCCGGATTGATCCCGCGGGCAAAATACACGTGAAGCTTGGTAAGCCCGTTGCCCGTCTGCGAACGAACCATCCGGACTCCGGGCTCTCCCTTGGCCGCTTGTTCCAGCGGCCGGGTGACCTCGAGCAGCATGAAGCGGACGGGCAAATTGTTCGTATGGACCAGAACCGCGACTTTGGGAAAATCGACGTTTGGGAAAATGCTTTTCGGGAGTGAGTGGTAAGCCAAAAACCCACCGGTCAGAACCAGGACCGGCAACAAAAGGGCCGTGAAGCGGTTCGCCCAGAGGAAATCGAGGTACCGTCGCATCAGGGGTGGATCTCGACCGCGCTCCCCGACCGCAACCGGGTGTTTCCCACCACGACCACCGCTTCGCCCGCCTTGAGATTCCCCAAGACATAGGCCCCCCGCCGCCGATTGGTCAAAAGCCGCACCGGAACGGCAAAGGCATGTCCACCCCGGACCACGTAGACGTAACTCTGATCCCCATGCATGACAATGGCCGGGACAGGCACACGAAAGGCCTGCCCGGACTGGACGGGGATCCGGCAGTGGAGCCACTGTCCTGGTAACAGGGGATCGGCGAGCGGGAGGTCAATGTAGACCCGGACGAGGCCATAGTGGCTCGCGCGGTTGCCGATGTTGCGCACGGTTCCCGTTCCCTGCCAGTGGGAAAGGCGCAGTCCGACAGGTTCGCCGGCATGGATCCGCTTCACGATCGCGGGAGGAACCAGGGCCTCGGCCCAGATCCGGCCACGGCCCATCAGGGTCATGATGGGCAACGCCGTCGGCACGATGGCACCCGGTGCCACGAGGTAGCGGATTGTTCCGGAAAACGGGGCCCGCAAGACCTGCGCTGATGCTTCGGCGACGAGCGAGCGCAACTGGCTCCGGGCTTCCGCCAGGGAAAGCCTGAGGTTGTCCACCACCTCGCGTGCCACCAGGCCCTTCTTGAGCAGCAGGCTGTAGCGGGCCAGCTTGGTTCGGGCGTAGAGGGCCTGGGCGCGGGCGGCTGCGATCTGCGCACGCAACCCGACCGGGGCAATCCGCATCAGGATGGCCCCCTCCCGGACAAAACCGGGCGGCTGGTAGGGTCCCACCACCCGCCCCCCGACCGGGGCGGTGAGTGTAATCTGGTTGTTGCTGCGAATTCTCCCGAGCGTCCGGAAGAACCGGTGCCAGGGTCTTGCCTGGATGGGAGCCACACTCACCCGAAGACCCTGGGCCCCGGCACAGGGGATGGCGGCAAAACAAAAAAGGAGGAGAAGAACCCGGTACCGGTTCCAGTGCGATTCATTCCCAACGGACGGGCTGGCTGGAAGCACAGGTTCGGGGACGGGCGGCTTCAGTCTATCGCAGCATTCAATCATCCGAACCTCGCAAGTCGCAGCGCCTCAAAACCAACCGGCAGACACCCTGAACCCGTCCCTGATCCAGGGCAGAGCACTACGGCAACCCCCCCCGTTCCCGAAAGAACCCCTGGGGGCAGTATATCCCAAGGCATCCGGCCGGGATCGGAAACTGCAACCAAGCGGGCGCCATGGTAGCCTTCCCGGCAGGTCCGTTGTCTCCCTGCATGCCAGCAGTGGCGGGATCACGCTTCGCAAAGCCCCCAATCCTGCGGCTTGAACGACAGTGGACGGGAACAGATCCGTGGCACGGTAGTAGAGTCCAGATGAACTTTTACAGATGGCTGGGGTCGGATCAGATGACGATGCACGAGAACCGGAACGACCCTGACCGCCTCCCCCGGAGAGTCTCCCGGACGCGGTGGATTCTCCTGCTGCAATGGACCCCCGCACTCCTGGGGATGGCCGGTCTCGCGTTCCCGTGGGTCGCAGCCCCCCCCGCACAAGCCCAGGGATGCCGGCTTTTTCCCCTGATCGTCCGGAAGGCCCGGAGTCTGGCGGCCAAACCCTATGCCCCACCCCGCGAGATCCCCCACTTCCTCGAGCGACTCAGCTACAACGAGTACCAGGCCATCCGGTTCCGGCCGGCCCGGAGCCTGTGGCACCGCCGGCATTCGCGCTTCCAGGTGCAACTCGTGCCCCCGGGCCAGTACTACACCACCCCCATCCATCTCTTCGTCCTCTCGCACTGCCGGATCACGCGGCTCCGGTTTCATGTTTCCGATTTCACCTATCCCTCGGCGGCCCTCCGCGCGCGGATCCCACGGGCTCTCGGTTTTGCCGGTTTCAAGCTGACTTATCCTCTCGTGGGACACCACCGGCACAACCAGTTCCTGGTCTTTGCCGGTGCCAGCTATTTCCGTGGCGTTGGGGAGCCGAACAACTTCGGCCTCTCCGCCCGGGGCATTGCCATCAATACCGCCTTCCCTCCCCATGAGGAGTTTCCGGCGTTCCGGAAATTCTGGCTGGTGCGCCCCCCCCGGAACAGCCACTCGATCGTGATCTATGCCCTGCTCAACGGACCCAGTGTCACCGGTGCCTACCGGTTTATCATCCGCCCGGGAATGGTGACCCGGATCCGGATGCGGGTCCGGCTCTTTTTCCGGACCACGCCCCGGGTGCTGGGTATCGCCCCCCTGACCAGCATGTTTTTTTACGGCTCCGGAACTCCCCGGCCCGTCGGCGAATGGCGTCCTGCCGTTCACGACTCGGATGGACTCGAGATGGCGAACGGAGACGGCGAGTGGCTCTGGCGCCCCCTCATTGATCCCAAGCATTTCCTGGTGACCCGTTTTGCACTCGACAATCCGGGCGGTTTCGGCCTGGTCCAGCGGAACGAACACTTCTCGAACTACGAGGATCTCGGGACACGCTACGATACCCGTCCCAGTGCCTGGGTGGTCCCGCATGGCCGATGGGGCCGGGGATCCGTCGAGCTCGTCGAGATCCCGACCGACTCGGAGACCGTCGACAATATCGTGGCGTACTGGGTACCCCGCGAACCCGTCCAGCCCGGACGGGAATACCACTACAGCTACACCCTCCTCTTCGGCCGGGCCGGAATCGCCCACCCTCCGGGTGGAGAGGTGCTCCAGACCTTCGTGGGCTCAGGTCGCAACCCTGGCCGGTCCTGTACGGGAAATCCCCACCGGTTGCGCTATGTGATCGACTTCAGTGTGCCCAAGGCCTTCCGGAACAAACCCGCCCATGGGGTCGTGACCGCCAACGCTCCGGCCCGGGTCAGCCAGGTCACGCTCGTCACCGCCCGGGATGTCGGCGAGACCCACCAGTCGTTTGACCAGCTCTCCTTCCAGGTCACCGCCCCCCGCAGGCACCCGCTGGAGCTCCGGGCCTTCCTCGCGAGCCGGGGCCACGCCTTTACCGAAACCTGGAGCGGCATGCTACCGGCCAGCACGGCCAACCGCCTCACGGCCTCGCCCGGCTGCCCCTAAGGGGGCAGATCCCGGATACTCAATGGGGAAACTGGTACGTCCAGGTTTCGGTCAAAGGCCTGCCCCGATAGCGGATCCAGGCCCGCAGGATGGCTCCGGGATGATCCGGAACCGTGAACCGCAGGCGCCAGCGCGTTGTCCCGGTGACCTTGGCAAGCGTGATGTCCCGCACCGGACCGGGCGCTTGAACGCTTCCCTCAAGCACAACCCAAGACGGGATCCGGCCCAGTTCCCGGCCCTTGAAGTAGAGCGTGAACGTGCGTTGACCCTCGGCCGAGCGTGCCTCGCGCGTGAGCTGGATCCGCCCGGGCCGTTCGGATGACCCCGGCAGCGAACCCCAGTACTGCGTATAACGCAGAAGAAGCGGGTGATCCGGGGGCGGCAGGGTGCGAGGCACCCAGAAGGCCACGATATTGGCGTCATCCGGCCGCTGGGTCGGGATCTCGACCAACTCCAAGTGGCCCGCGCCCCAGTTTCCCGATGGACGGATCCAAAGGCTTGGCGATCTCTGGTAGGCGTTGGCGAGTGACTGGTAGGACCGGAAATGCCGGTCGCGCTGGAGCAGTCCAAATCCCCGGGGATTGTCCAGGCCGAAGCTCCGGACGTTCAACTGGCGTGGGTTCATCAAGGGAGCCCAAACCCAATGCCCGTGGTCTGTCTCGTAAGACAGCCCATCTGCATTGTGAACCGCGGGATGCAGTCGCACGGCCCGGGACGGGTCCATGCGGCCACGCAGAAACATGCTGACCATGGGCGCAAGGCCGAGGCGCCGGATCCCATGGCGTAGAAAAAGGGCGGCCGTGACCCGAACCCGGGTCGACGGCCCGGGAGTCACACGGAACCGGTAGGCGCCGGTAGCGCTGGAGCCATCCAGAATGGCGAGTACCGTGAGCGAGCGGGCATCCCGGGCCGGCACCTCGATCCAGAACGACCGGAACGCGGGAAATTCCTCGCGCGTGTTCGGTACCGCTGTATCGATGGCGAGACCGCGGGCCCAGGAGCCCCAGGACTGGCCCCGCCCCCGGGCCCGGAAATAGCTCGCCCCGAGAAAGGACAGGAAAGGAAATGACGAATGACCCGTCCTCCGATCCCGGAGGGTGAATCCCGCGGCACCGAGCGTAGCCGGGAGTCTCCGGGCGAGTGGAGGCGGGAAACGAAAGTCGCGCGGGGCAAACGACAGTGGAAAGATCTTATGGCCAACAACGAGGTGCATCGAGACCGGATGGACAAAGAGACTGCCTTCCGGCCTGAAGGTGGGGATCAGGCGGGCGGTCTTGGGCCAGAGGGGTAGCGGTCCCCGGAATGTCACCGCGCGGTACGTGGTCCGGTCCATCTGGCGCAGAACCGCCGGAGCGTCCGGGAGGGGCGCATAGGGTTTGTCGGCCAGGCGGTGCGCACGATCCACCAGGAGGTTGAACAGCCAGCGCGATCCGTGCCCGGATCCCGTACCCGTTCCCGGGCGGGTTCGCCCGGGCAGGCTGGCCATCCAGTCCTCGTCCGCAAGCCGGACTCGGCGCAGCGCCGCTCCCGCCTGGGTCGCCGCCTGGGTGGTAGCACGCGAAAGACGGGTTTCGGCGAGTTTCAGCCGGGCAATTTCCCTGGCGAGACGTACACGGAGCCCGTGGAGGCGGTGCTCCAGTGCGGCTTGTCGCCCCTCCGTTTCCCGGAGCCGGACATCGGTCGACTGCAGGGCGCCTTGGATCTTGTGCACGGAGGACAGGGAAGCACAACCCGAAAGGCCCAGAAGAATCACGAGCAGGGGGAATGTGCCCGCCTTCCACCTCTTGGGTTCCCGAACCGCTCGCAGCGTAATTGGACCGGCCATTGCTTCAGTGCCACTCCCGTACCTGGTGGGGAGGCAGTGTCCATACCTCCTCGTGTAGTTTCACGAGGAGTCGCCGGTCGTTGAGAACCGCAAGCTGCTCACTCGCGCTCAACGCACGGGGACCCCGCGCCAGAAGCCGGGCACTGTAGAGCGCCCGGGTGAGCTGGATCTCTTCATTATAGCGTCGGGGCTGGTCCGACAGCCGGGCCGCGATCACCGCGTTCACCCAGGGATCGACAATGGCCGCACGGAATCCTGAACGGGCCCGGACTGCGGACCTGGTTCGTTCCGTCACCGCCTGCTCGAGACTCTCAAGTTCCTCGGGTGGATGATCCTCCTCCGGGGTCAGGAAGAGGCGGTTCCTTCGGGCCCAAGTCCCCACACGGGCGCTTCCTGCCAAGGTGGCCACCGGGAGGGCCAGGACCAGCGCCACCACAATCGGCAGGAGCCAGCCCAGGTCTCCCGGGTCCAGAAAGTAGACCAGGCCCGCCCATGCGATCGCGATCAAGGTGCCGGGGATGTAGGCACGGGATGTGCGCATTCCCTGGGAGGCGGCGGTTCGCTGCTGCCGTCCCCATTGGACCCGGTGGCCCAAAAGCGAGGAGAGGACGAACCAGCTGTGAAATAGCATCCGCACGGGAGCGACCAAGGTGGAATAGACGATCTCGAGAAGCCCGCTGGCCAAAAAGCGCAATCCCCCCCCGAATGGGGCCGACCGTCGCTTGAGAAACACGAGCAGCAGGCCTAGGAACCGGGGTAACAGCAAGATCGTGGCACTGGCGCCGAGCAGAAAAACCGCGAGGTCGGCGTGCCACACCGGCCAGACCGGAAACAGGCCATGCCCCGGAGGAAAGTAGTCTGGGGGGATCAGCGCGTGCCAGGCAATGACGGCCGTACCCAGGAGGAGGTACAACAGCCAGAGCGCGGAGGCCACATAGGACATGGCACCGTTGACGAACAGGAGACGGTTCATGGCCAGAAGTCCCTTGGCAAACAAGAGCCTGAGGTGCTGCAGGTTCCCGTAACACCATCGGCGATCCCGCTTGAGTTCGTCGAGAAGCGTGGGCGGGGTTTCCTCCCAGCTGCCCGCCAGTTCAGGCACCAGCCAGACCGACCATCCGGCGCGCCGCATGAGCGCGGCCTCCACAAAATCATGGCTCAGAATGTCGCCCGACAGCAAGGCGCGCCCCTTGAGACGCGGCAGCTGACAATGTTCCATGAATGGAGCCACCCGGATGATGGCATTGTGGCCCCAGTAATAGCTGTCTCCCAACTGCCAGAACGAGAGGCCTGTGGCAAACATCCGGCTGTAAACCCGGTTGGAGAACTGCTGTATCCGCCCCGACAGGGTTTGCTGGCGGACCACGCCAGGCACGCTTTGCAGGATCCCGACCTGGGGATGGGCTTCCATGAGTTCCACGAGATGGCCCAGGCAGTCGGCGGACATCAGGCTGTCCGCATCCAGAACGACCAGATACTTGTAGAGGGATCCCCACCGCTTGAGGAAATCCGCGATGTTACCGCTCTTCCGCTTGATGTTCGACCGTCGGCGTCGATAGTAGATACGCCCGAAAGCAGCCAGCGAGCGGCAGAGTTCCGCCCATGCCCACTGCTCGCGGACAACGAGGTCCGGATCGTTGCTGTCCGACAGGATGAAAAAATCGAATCCCGCGAGGATCCCGCTTTTCCCGAGCTGCCGGTAGAGGACCTCGATCGTGGCCGCGACGCGTTCCGGGTTTTCCCGGTACACCGGAAAGACGAGCGCCGTTCGGGCATCCGGACCGGGAACCGTGTCCCCGGCAGGAGGCGGGGTGTCTGTCCGGGGATCAGGACGCAACAGGACGAGGAAACCAAACAGAGCCGTCCAGAAACCGATAGCGATCCAGGCCGTGAGCACACCGAAAAGCAGGACCGTGGCTCCGTTGAGCCAGGGGTTCCCGGGCGAGGGCAAAGCGCCCGCCATGTTGATGCTGGCGAAACCGGCCGGCACAAGAACCAGGATGCCGAGCAGGGTGCGACGGATCCATGCACTTCGCCGCCAACGGGAAAAACGCACGGTGATCTACGGCACGCCGCGGTCCTGTCCCAGCGGTGCCGGAACCAACCGCCTTCTCCGGATCGGTGGATTTTTGAAGGCCACTTCCGGGACGTGAGCGTATGCCTCAAGACGATCCAGAAAACCGTCTGCCGACCAGGGTGAGATGGCTTCCGCAAAGGAAACCTCAGGCTGGCCGGGGTGATTCAGGAGCTGCCGATAAGCCTGGAGACGGGATTCAGGGCCGGAGCCCGGACAGGAGCTGTCGACGATCAGCGGCGCGACTCAGCGAGGGTTTCCCATAGTGTAAGGAAATCACCGCCTTCCATCAAAGGTAGCCACCCGTTCCCGGGTTCGAACGGGCATCCTCCCGAACCGGCTGGAGCGTGGACCGCACGGATCAGACCCGGAAGGCCTCGAGGGATTCCGGGTTGGCCAAAGCCCCCGTGTTCGCCACCCTCTCCCCGGCAACCGCCTGACGCACTGCCATCTCGCTGATCTTCCCGCTCCGTGTCCTCGGAATGTCCGGAACCTCCCGGATGCGGGCGGGTACGTGACGGGGCGTGAGCGCGGTACGGATCCGCTCGCGGATGCGCGACTCGAGTCCCTCGTCCAGCACAGCGCCTGGCCGGAGCACCACAAACAGGAGAATACGCTCGGAACCCTCCCCATCCGGCTCTCCAACGACCACCGCTTCCGCAATCTCTTCAAAGATCTCAACCTGCCGGTAGATCTCAGCTGTGCCAATACGGACCCCACCGGGATTGAGGACGGTATCGGAACGACCGTAGATGATCACTCCTCCCGAGGCCGTGAGTGCAGCAAAATCGCCGTGGCACCAGATGCCGGGGAAGCGATGGTAGTAGGCAGCCCGGTAGCGCACTCCCTCCGGATCGTCCCAGAACCCGAGCGGCACCGTGGGGAAGGGACGCGTGCAGACCAGTTCGCCCCGTTCGCCCACAACCGGACGGCCCGAGGAGTCGTAGATCTCGACCGCCATGCCGAGTCCACGACACTGAATCTCCCCCCGGCGGATCGGCAAAGTCGGCGTGCCCAGGACGAAACACGAGACGATATCGGTTCCGCCGGAGATCGAGTTCAGACGGACGTCTGACTTAAGATCACGGTAGACATAATCAAACTGCTCGGCCAAGAGGGGAGATCCCGTGGAGAGAACCGTCCGGAGGCGTTCGAGGCCCCGCCCGCCTTCCCGCTTGACCCGGCTCTTCTCCAGGGTCAGGAGGTAACGGGCACTGGTCCCGAAAATCCCGATCTCCTCCTCGTCGATCATGCGAAGCAGAGCATCCGGGTGTGGATGGATGGGCGAGCCGTCGTAGAGCACAAGGGTCGCGCCGAGCGCCAAGGTGCTCGCCATCCAGTTCCACATCATCCAGCCCGTGGTCGTGAAATAGAACAGACGGTCGCCCAGACCCACGTCGGTATGGAGCCCAAGCTCCTTGAGATGCTGGAGGAGCACCCCGCCCTGCCGGTGGATCATGCATTTGGGCTTGCCAGTCGTCCCGGAGGAATAGAGGATGTAGAGGGGGTGGTCGAAAGGCAGGTCGGCGTACGGGAGGGTCCCCGGCGATCGTTCCAGGAGATCGGGATAGGCGACCGCATGGGGGAAGTCGGCGCGGCCGGTTTCCGCCATGAGATAGGGCACGAGAATCGTACGGGTGAGGGTCGGCAGGCGGGCGGCAATTTCCCGCACACGCCCACGGACGTCGTAGCGTTTTCCACCATAGCAATAGCCATCAATGGCCACCAGCACTTTGGGCGCGACCTGGCCGAAGCGTTCGAGGACGCCCTCGACCCCGAAATCCGGCGAAGCGCTCGTAAACACGGCTCCCAGGCTCGAGGCCGCAAGCATCGTAACGACCGCAGCCGGATGGTTCGGCAGATAGGCGGCGATCCGGTCACCCGGCTCCACACCCGCAGCTCTGAAATCGGAGGCGAGTGCAGCCACTGCGTTCCGGAGTTCACCATCGGTCAGCGTGACCCGGAGTCCCTCTTCGTTGCGAAAGACGAGGGCAAGCCCCCCGGATCGCGCGGTTTCCACAAGTTGTCGTGCGTAGTTGAGCCGGACGCCCTCGAACCAGCGAGTCTCCGGCATGGCTCCCGCGCAGATTTGCCGGGGGCGACCATCGAAAAGGGTCCCGAAAAAATCCGCCACGGCCGGCCAGAAACGTTCCGGATGGTCGATCGACCATTGCCAGAGTGAGGCATAGTCCGACCCGACCGCTTCGCCACTCTGGGCCAGGTTTTTTTGGAAGCGAGCAAGTGCACTCCGTTCCCGCTCATAAGAACCCGGGGTCCAGAGGACTTCGCTCAACGACCAATACCCTGCCGTTCGAGCTCGGCCAGAAGATCCGGGATCACCGCAAAGAGATCTCCCACCAGCCCGAAGTCCGCCACCTTGAAAATCGGCGCCTCGGGGTCCTTGTTCACGGCCACGATGGTTCCAGCATCGCGGATGCCGGTCAGGTGCTGGATCGCGCCCGAGATTCCAAAAGCCATATAGAGTTCAGGTGCGATGATCTTGCCCGTCTGCCCCACCTGGAGATCGTTCGGTGCATAGCCCGCATCCACTGCCGCCCGCGAGGCACCGATCGCCGCATTGAGGCGGTCGGCCAGCTTCTCGAGCAGTGCGAAGTTCTCACGGCTGCCGAATGACCGTCCCCCGGAGACCACCCGCCGGGCCGACTGGAGATCCGGCCGGGCACTGGAATCGAGTTCGAGCCCCACAAACCGGGCGTCGGCCGGGATCTCGGCGGGCACGGCCATCCTCTCAACCGGTGCCGGCGCGGCATCCTTCTGGGCGACCGCGGGTTTCCACGAGGCAAGTCGGGCCGTGAGCAGGACCGGGATCCCGTCCGGAACACGGACCACGGTATGGACGTTGCCGGCATAGAGGCCACGCTTGAAGCGTCTTGGTGCGAGAACTTCGAGTACATCGCTCACGGCCGGCGCCCCCACGAATCCTGCGAGATGCGGCAGGACATCCCGACCGAAACTGGTTCCCGGCATGAGAAAGTGGCTGTAATCCCCGGCGCGAGATCCGACCAGCGCAGTGACCACAGAGGCAGTGGGATGGACCAGGCGCGGGTCATCGAAGACCAGGTGTTTCCGGATACCAGTCAGGGTTCCCGCCTGTCCGAGCAGGGGATCCAGGCCGGCACCGATCCAGGCGATATCAACCGGACCGGTCCCGATCTTGCGGGCAAGAGTCAGGGTTTTCAGGGTCGGTTCGGCGACGGGCGCCTGGCTGTCCTGTGCCTCGGCAATGACCAGGGTCGCGTCCATCAGAGTACCCCCCGATCGTGGAGCCGGGTCACGAGTTCCGAAACCGACTCGACACGAAGTCCGGCCTCACGCTCCGGTGGCGGGAGGTAGCTTTCCACCTCAAGGCGCGGGAGAGTGAACCCGAACCCGTCGAACGGGCGTTTTTCAAGTGGTTTCTGGCGCGCTTTCATGATATCGGGCATCTTGATGAAGCGGGGCGTGTTGAGTCGAAGGTCGGTCGTGATCACGGCAGGCAGATCGATCTCCACTGTCTCGAGGCCGTGATCCACTTCACGGACTGCTTGTGCCCGGCCTCCGGCCAGCGTGAGCTTCGAGACAAAGGTCGCCTGCGGTCGTCCCCAGAGGGCGGCCAGCATGGGGCCCGTCTGGCCGCAATCGTCATCGATCGCCTGCTTGCCCAAGATGACGAGTCCCGGCTCGATCTCCCGGACGAGATGATGGAGGACATGGGCGACCTCGAGCGGCCCGATCTCCCGGGAGGCCTCGATATGGATCGCCCGGTCCGCCCCCATGGCCAACAGGCTCCGGATCTGGGATTCGGCTTCGTGCGGACCCACCGTCGCCACCACCACCTCGGACACCTCGCCCCGTTCGCGGATCCGGAGCGCCTCCTCAAGCGCGATTTCGTCGAATGGATTGACGGACATCTTGACGCCATCGGTCACGACCCCCGAATGGTCGGGCTTGAGACGGACCCGTACGCTGTAGTCGACGACCCGCTTCGCGGCCACCAGGATCTTGATCGGATTCATGACACTCCTTCAGAGGTTGGCGTAGTTCGGACCCGAGCCCCCATCGGGCGGGACCCAGGTGATCTGTTCGAAGGGATCCTTGATGTCGCAGGCCTTGCAGTGGACGCAGTTCGCGGCATTGACCTGGAGACGCGGCCCGCTCCCATCGGTCACGATCTCGTAGACACCGGCCGGACAGAAACGGGTACAGGGATTGCCAAAACGGGCCCTGCATTCACTGACACAGAGGGTAGTGTCCGCAATCCGGAGATGGACTGGCTGGTTTTCTTCATGGTGGAGCGCCGCCTGGTCGACAAAGGCGAGGCGGTCTGGGGGGGGCAGCGTGCGAGGCCTGCAGCGGGGCGCCTTGCCCTTGACGGCACCGCGCGGCCGGAGACTCTTCCAGTCATGGGCATTGGAAAGTGTCCAAGGCGCCCGTCCGCCCGTGACCGTCTCGAAAGCGGCATTGGCCAGTCCGGCCCAGAGTCCCGTCCTGAACCCCGGCCGGATGTTGCGCACCCGCCAGAGTTCACGGCCCATATCCGATTGCCGGAAGCACTGATCAAAGCCTTGGGGGCTTCCGGTCCGTGCCAGGTGCTCGGCCGCCTGGATCCCCGAGCCCAACG
>JAKARN010000314.1 GCA_021828425.1 Pseudomonadota bacterium
GCTGCTCGTGACACAGTCGGTCGAGGAGCTCTCGCGCATCCCGGCCGGGAAACTTCTGCTCGAGAACATTCCCACGCGGATTTTCCTTCCGAACCCGCAGATCCATGGCCAGCGAGAACTCTACGCACACCTGTTCGGCCTTTCGCCCGGGCAGATCCGTCGGATCGAGACGGCGGTCGCGGGGCGCGACTACTACCTGACCCGCCCCGGTTTCAGCCGCCTGCTTACATGTTCCTTCTCCCCTGCGGTGCTGGCCGGACTCCGTTCGGACGCCGAGGCACAGCGCAGCTTTCAACGGGCGCGGGCGACCCATGCGGACGGTTGGGAGCGGGCCTATTTCGAGGAAGTCCTCCATGGTTGACGCCTTCCGCCGCTCCGCCTGGCTGGCGCTCGTTCCCTGCGCTTTCCTGGCCCGGTCCGCCTGGTCCCTGGCGAGCGGGAGCACGGTCTTCGATCCCATGAACTTCGCCCGGAATACCGTGACTGCACTCAACTCGGTCCGGAATGTCGAATGGGAGATCCGGAGCAGCCTGATCCAGTATGAAACCCTCGAGATGGAAATCGCCTCCCTCAAGAACCTGCCGTCCGCGACCCTGGCCGCCCTGGGGAACGTCACCGGAGTCACCCGGACGATCCGCGAGTACCGCGCTTTCCTGACCGCACTCCGGGGAACTTCGGGGTCGCTCCGGGCCGGCTACCACCGGCTGCTTTCCCTCAACCGCACGCTCACTTCCGCCCATCTCAGCTGGAGCCGGTACGACCGGCTCCTCCGTCAGGGCGTGACCCGGCACGAGGCGGAGGCCGATGCCCAGGTCCGCGAGGACAACGTCATCCTCCGCTCGATCGCCAAGAGTTATGCGCGCTTGCGCGTGGTCGAGTCCACCCTTCCGGTGGCGAGGTCGATGAAGGACCAGCTCGAGACCCTGAATGCCTCCCTGGGCGTGGTCGCCCGGGCCGATACCGGCGAGCTCGCGGTCCTGACCGCACTCGAACGGGCCCGGGCGAGCGCGCGGAGCGAGTCTTTGGCTGCCACCTCCGGCTGGATGACCCGTCACCGACGGCTCGACCGGCGCGTGCGGAGTCTCACGTCCCGACTCGCAGCCGGGAACGCCGGGCCGGGGCTCCGGGACTGGCTTGGTCGCGAGAACGCGTCCCTGAAACCGGTGATTCCCGCCCCGCCCCGGCAACCCCTCCGGCATCCTCTCTCATGAGCCTCCACCCCGAAGTCACCGTGCTCCCCACGATGGGCGCCGCCCTGAGACTCGTCTTCCACGAGCTCCGGGAATCCGCCCGGATGGTTGCCGGCCGCTTGCTGGAGTTTGTCATCGGCGGTCCGCTTTCCCTGTTCTACCTCTTGACCGAGCTCGGACTGGTCCTCATGGGCCTGTCCGTTGCGCTCACCGGCCGGGCACAGGAAAACCTCTTCCGCCTGGCCCTCCGCGGTGTCATGGTGTGGGGACTGGCTGCCTGGATCCTCCACGATTACCTGCCGTTGACCCGGGCCTTCGATGGGGGGTTCGATGCGGTCGCGAATGTCATTCTGGGTTCCGGCCAAGCGTGGCCCGCCCACTGGTCCCAGGGGGTGCTCGAGGCGGCCACCCATTCCTTCCTGGCTGCGGTCGTGCGGCTCTGGCAGTCCTTGCCGATCTTCCAGGTGGGATCGGCGATCGAGACCGGATGGACCCGCATCGGATCCGACCTCATCGTGCTCCTGGATGCCTTCGTGGCCAGTTTTCTCCTGGTGATCGTGGTGGCCCTTCTGACCCTGGCCTACCTGGCCTTTGCCGGCATCTTCTTCATGGGTGTGGCGCTCACCGCGATCGGGGTCGCGATCGGACCGCTCCTCGTGCCCTGCCTGGTCCTGCCGTATCTCTCCGAGCTCTTTCACGGCTGGTTCCGCTATCTCCTGGGGGCCGGACTGTACAAGATCGTGGCTGCGATCGTGCTCATGCTGGCGGCCATCCTCCTGTCCTCCTCGGTGGCCGAGGTCAACGCCCTCTCGCAGGCACTCGCGGCGCCCACGGCCCGGGGTTCCACCCTGTGGAGCGGGGCCTTGATCTTCGTCTACGTCTTCTACCTGCTTTTGGCCTCCTCCTTCATCCTTCTCCTTTTGCGGCAGGTTCCCTCCATCGTGGGCCATCTCACGAGCGGTCGGGGCGGAGCCGGGACGGGAACCTGGAGTGCCTTGGGCACGAGCTTGGGCGGGATCGGGCGATCGTGGGCGGCGGGTGGCGAATGAAACGCTGGCGGATCCACTTCCGGCTGCCGGAGGTCGATGGGCAGAGCTGGCACGAAGCCTTGGCCGAGCGCCGGCGTCGACCTCCGGGAGAGCGACGGACGCTCGCCCCACCCTTGATCTTCGAACGCCATCCCATGGCGCTCCTGCTCTGGCTGGGGGCCTGTGAGTGGCAGGACCGCCGGATCCGCTTCGCGGGCGGAAGCCTCCTCACCTTCACTTTCCTGGTCCACCTCCTCTACCTGGCGGTCATCCGATGGCTCTGAACCGGATGCCGTCCCGCCCGGAGGACATGGAGGGTGCCCGGACGGGCCAGGGAATGAGCCGGCTTCCACCGGACTCGCCGGAGGGCCCGCGGTATTTCGAGCGCTTTGCCGCTCCGCTCCTGGCCCGTAACCGGCTCTTCCTGCTCCTCCTCATGGAAAGCGTGGCCCTCATCGTTCTCGGAACGGCTTTTCTGTCGCAAGCCCCGGATGGCCGCCGGGTGCCCTACCTGGTTCGTGAACACGCCTCGGGGCGGGTGACGGTCCGGTCCCTGGGGAAACTGTCCTTCACGCCCGGGCACAACAGCCTGCGGTACTTTCTCGGACGCTGGACGATCCGCCTGCTCGGCCTCAACCCGGCGCTCACGGCACGCAACCTGGCTGCCGACTACGAGTGGACCCGGGGAGCTGCGGTCGGCCAGTTCACCCACTGGGTCCGTGAGACCACACCCCTGTCCACTCTTGCGCGTCACCCGGACCGGGTGCGGACGGTCCGGCTCGAGAGCCTGAGCTTTCTTCCCGGAGACGTAGCCCTGATCCGTTGCCGGACCACGCGGCGGTCCAACC
>JAKARN010000315.1 GCA_021828425.1 Pseudomonadota bacterium
GCTCCCGGATGCACCACCAGTCCTGCCGGTTTGTCGACCACAATGAGGTCGGCATCCTCCCAGACCACAGTCAACCCCAGGGGTTCCGGTCCGGCCGGAACGGTGGACCAAGGTTCACCGAAATCGACTTCCAGGCTCTCGTCGGCCTTCACCCGACGACTGGGGAGAGCCGGTCGGCCCGACAGCCGGACCCGTCCCTCACGAACCAGTTCTGCGAGACGGCTGCGCGAAAATCCGGGATAAAGTTCCGCCAGTGCCTGATCCAGCCGACGGCCGGCACAGGACACGGGGACCCGGTCCCTTCGAGCCGGGATTCCCGGGAAACCTTCCTTCCGCGCTATACTTTCCACCTCCCCGCATCCGGGCTCCTCACCGTCCATGAGTCACCGCCGTTTCCGCGTTGCCGTCCTTCCGGTCCTTGCCACCCTGATCCTGGCGGGTTGTGCGGGCACTCCCCACCACCATGCCCGTCCCACTGCCCTCTCGCTTTACGAACATGGACGTCATGCACTGGAGGCCGCCAATTACAAGGTGGCCGAAGGCTATTTCCGCAGTCTCAAGGCCGACTACCCGTTCAAGCGCTATGCCCGGGAAGCCGCCCTCTACCTCATCTATACGCACTTCATGGCCGGCCATAACCATGAGGCAGCCAACACGGCCCGTCGATTCATCCAGGAACATCCCCGCAGCCCCGATGCCCCCTACGCCTACTTCATGGTCGCCGTCTCCGAATCCCAGATCCCCCTCAACTTCGTTGACCGCCTGTTTGGAGTCAGTCCCGCCAGACGGAACATCCGGAATCTGCGGGCCGCCTTCCACGACTACAAGAAACTCCTGATCCACTTCCCCCGCTCGCCCTATTCGCTGTACGGCCGTTTCGAGATGAACCGGATCCGCGACCGGATCGCGGAACATGACCTCATTGTTGCGCGCTTCCTCTTGGACAAGGGCGCTTTCGTCGCCTCCGCCAATCGTGCAGCGGCAATCGTCCGGAGACTGGGGATGACCCCATCGGCGCCCGATGCCCTCAAGATCCTGATCCGGGACTACCGGCATCTGGACGAGCCGGCCCTGGCGCTTCAAGCGGAAGCCCTTCTCAAAACCGTGCGCAAGGACCATTCACGCTCCTGATGGCGGATCCTCCGGCCGCTCCCGGCCGGCATCCCCCGGGATCTCAAATCTCGAGGTCACCGGGTAGCGACGCTCGATCCCGAAGGCACGGGAGGTGATTTTGACCGCCAACGCGGCTTGCCGCCGTTTGTACTCGTTTGCAGCCACACGCCCCAGCACTTTCCGGACCGTTGGCGGACTGTCCAGACGACCGGCAATTTCCGCGAACGGTCGCTCGGCCTCGATCCATGCCTCCAGGATCGGATCGAGAATCTCGTAGGGCGGCAAGGTATCCCGGTCCTTTTGCCCTTCCCTCAACTCGGCCGTGGGCTCGCGTTCCAGAACCTCCCGTGGGATTACCGGCGAGATTCCGTTGCGGTAACGGGCCAGACCAAAAACCAGGGTTTTCGGAACATCGGCCAGCGGAGCAAACCCACCCACCATGTCCCCGTAGAGGGTCGTATACCCCATGGCCATCTCACTCTTGTTGCCGGTCGCGAGAACGATTCGTCCGCTCGCGTTGGACAGGGCCATGAGCAGAACGCCACGGATCCGTGCCTGGAGGTTTTCCAAGACAGTCGGACGGCCGGTCGGCATGCCAGAGGGTTCCAGAACTTGCCGGAACGCTTCCAGGACCGGTTCAATGGGCAACTCGAGGGTGCGGATACCCAGGCTTTTCGACTCTTCGAGTGCCGCTGTACGAGAAAGTCCCGACGTATAGCGAGAAGGCATGAGAACGCCCGTCACGGCCTCTCCTCCCAACGCATCCACGGCGATGGCCAGGGTTAGCGACGAATCGATTCCACCGGAGAGCCCGATGAGCACACCCGAAAACCCGTTCTTTCCGACATAGTCGGCCACCGCCATCCGGAGTGCCGGATAGACCGAATCGGCCACCCCCGGAGGCGGCACCGGATCGGGTGCTTCCAGACGGAGGGCATCCGCCTGTTTCCGGATTCCGACCGGCCACAGTGCAGAGGTGAAGGCTGGGCCCCGGGAGACGATGCCGGAGTCCGGGTTCAAGGCGAGCGAGGCCCCGTCGAACACGAGTTCGTCCTGTCCGCCAACGAGATTGGTGCAGACGAGCGGGATCCCGGTTTCCTGGACCCGTGAGGCGAACACACCTTCTCGTTCCGCCGCTTTTCCGATGCAGAAGGGAGAGGCACTGAGTCCGACCAGAAGATTCGCTCCCTGCCTCCGCCCCCCTGCCGCCGGTTCCGGTGCCCAGAGGTCCTCGCAAATCAATAACGCGATCCGCACCCCGGCATGATCCCAGACCACCGTTTCCGTTCCCGCCACAAAGTAGCGCTTCTCGTCAAAAACCCCGTAGTTGGGTAGACACTGCTTGAACGCACGAGCAACCACCCGGCCTCCGGTGATGACCGATGCGGCATTGTAGATCCGGGATCCGTCATAATGCGGATGGCCCACCACGATCGGCGGTCCCGGCCAGGCTGCCGCGAGACGGGAGAGACCCGCCTCGGCCTCGCGGCGGAAATCCGGCTGGAACAAAAGGTCGCGCGGTGGATACCCGCACAGCACCAGTTCCGGAAAGACCGTAAGCCAGGCTTGGTGCTTCTCCTGGGCTCCCTGTGCCGCATCCAGGATGGATTGGGCATTCCCCGCAATATCCCCCACGCAGGGATTGATCTGGGCCAGGACGATTGTCCCCACCGGTGCATCACGCATGGTCCTTCCAAACGTCGGAGCAACCTAACGCCGCTTCAGCCGGTCACTCATCGCCTGTCCGATTTCGGACGGGGAATGGACCACCGAGACAAAAGCCTCTTCGAAGGCCCGGTACTTTTCGGCAGCGGTTCCAGTCCCCCCCGAAATGATGGCGCCCGCGTGTCCCATACGCTTTCCGGGCGGGGCCGTGACGCCCGCGACGTAGGCAACCACCGGCTTCGTGACGTGATCGCGGACATAGGCCGCCGCTTTTTCCTCGTCGTT
>JAKARN010000316.1 GCA_021828425.1 Pseudomonadota bacterium
GATCACCGGGGACGGAACCTGCTCATCGTGACAGCCCCGCTCGGCAGCGGGGGCTTCCGTCTGTCCGGCCATTCGGGAGACTGGCAGCTTGTGACCTCGCGCGGACGGATCCTATCGGTGCGCCACTGTCTGCGGTGCGTGCTCGCGCACTGGTTCGCGGTCCCCGTTCCCATCCGGAGCCTGGACTATTGGGTGCGGGGGTTGCCGGACCCGGGGATACCGGCCCGTGGGATTTGGGATTCCCGGGGCCGGCTCCGGCACCTGACCCAGGAAGATTGGCAGCTCCTTTTCGAGCACTATGGGCGGATCGACGGCCTGCCGGTCCCAAACAGTCTCATCCTGCGATACCGCTCGGCGAGGATTCATCTGGTCGTGGATCGCTGGACGATCTGGAGGGCAGCCCGGAAAGACAGCCGGGAGTCTCAGGACCGGCGTGGCTCATCCCCCGGCGGTGGCAATCCTCGTGAGAGCCGCATTTCATCCTCGCCCCACCGCCGCTTGCGCCGATCGAGATTGCGATCTGGCGGGGTTTTCCCCCCGAAACAGGGAATCTCCCCCTGGGCCGCCGTCGTCTTTCGCGGCATCCCCGGGCCCTCTCTTGAGAGAGGGGAGAACCAAGCCCCAGGGACTTGACTTGCGCTTTCTTTTCTGATATTCCATAGGATCAATGAACAGCAACTCCAAGTACGGAGGAAGACCACGAAGAGGGGAGCAATCCCCCGGTCGTGACTTCGCTGCTTTTCAGAAACGGACTTCGTGATGAATCGACAAAACCCGAACCCACTCTTCCTGTGATCCGCCTCCATCCGGAGACGGCGGGTTTTTGTCTTTTCATCCCGAGGCTTGGAAACTCGGCCTGACGACGGTCATGCAAAAAGCCGAAGCAGGTCGTTCAACTTAGCTTAGGAGTCTTCCATGAGAAAACGTATCGTGTCGGCATGGGCCGTGCCCATGGCGGTGCTCTTCGCCTTGGCGGGAGCCGCCCCGGTCCTTGCCCAATCCCTTCCCGGCGGCAATGTCATGCAAATGCATGGCATGGTGCCGCAAGTCGTGAAACGGGCGGTCTACTTGGGGATCCACAGTCCTTCAGCACCGATGACCGTGACGGTGGGGCTCAGACTGTCTCATCCGAATGCCCTGAATCGCTTTCTGGGCGAACTTCAGGATCCCGCGAGCCCGATGTACCGTCATTTCCTGACCCCCGCCGAGTTTACCCAGGCGTACGGGCCCACGGCTGCGGAAGTCACCACCGTCACCAACTTTCTCCGGAGCCGGGGAATCCACGTGACGGGGGTGTCGTCCAACCGCCTCCTCATCCATACCGAAGCCTCGGCCGGGGCCTATGAGCAGGCCCTGGGTGTCGTGCTCGAGGACTACGCCTACCACGGGCGGACGTTCTTTGCACCCTCCCACGCCCCGGTATTGCCCGTCTCGGTTGCGGGCGATGTCGAGTCCCTGATCGGACTTTCGGATGCGGCCGTGATGCGCCCCATGTGGATCCGGGGACCCGTCACCACCAGCCAGACGGGTGGAAACACGGCGGCGGCGACGCCTTCGGGTTACTCACCCCAGCAGATTGCGACCGTCTATGACTGGCCGTCGATCACCAATACCGCCAACGGGTCCGGGGTGACCATTGCCAATGCCACGGCCGAGAGCACGAACCTCTCGATGAGTGACCTCGATACCTTCTGGAACCAGTACGGATTGTCCACCCATACGGTCAATGTCATTCCCGTGGATGGCACGACGAGCTCAACCGGTGGAACGATCGAGACCACGATCGACGAGGAACGGAGCGGGGCGATGGCTCCCGGCGCCACCCTGGACGTCTACGACGCGGATACCGCGACCGACCAGGATTTCACGGACACCTACAACACGATCGTCACCGACAACACGGCCGAGGTGATGACCACGAGCTGGGGAGAACCGGAGGCGGATGCCTCATCCACGACCCTGTCGACCGATGACAGCATCTTCAAGCAAGCGGCCGCCCAGGGCATTTCGGTCTTCGCGGCAGCCGGTGACAATGGCTCCTCCGACGGAACGAGCAATTCGGATACGGCGGACTTTCCGTCCTCGGATCCGTATGTCCTCGCAGCCGGCGGCACGACCCTGACCCTGACCAGCAGCAATACGCGTTCGAGCGAGATTGCCTGGTCCAGCGGGGGAGGAGCGGAAAGCGCGGTGTTCACCGAGCCCTCCTGGCAGGTCGGAACCGGCGTGCCCCAGAACGGCTACCGCAACACCTCGGACCTCTCGATGGATGCCGATCCCAATACCGGATACTCGGTCTACGAGGCCGGAAGCTGGAGCGTCTATGGCGGAACCAGTTTCGTGGCACCGCAGCTCGCGGGACTCTGGGCTGACGGGGTCGCAGACAATGGCGGAACCCGGCTCGGTCAGGCCAATCAGGCCGAATACGGGGTCGCCAACTCGGCCAACTACGCCAATGACTTCTATGATGTGACCTCGGGCAGCAACGGCGCCTTCAGCGCGGGCGTTGGCTGGGATCACCCGACCGGCTGGGGCACCCCGGTGGCGACCAACCTGATCGCCAACATCGTGACCCCCTCCGGTGGCGGTGGCGGCGTGGCTGCGCCCACGGCCTCGAACGGCTCGGTCACCACGGCTGAGAACACGGCGGTCTCGGGGACGCTCTCGGCCTCGGGCCCGAGCGGTGCAGCGCTGACCTTCGCGATCGTGGCCCAGCCCGCGAACGGATCGGTGACGCTCACCAATAGCTCGACCGGGGCCTTCACCTATACCCCGAACAGCGGGTTCTCGGGAACGGATTCCTTCACCTTCGACGCGTCAGACAGTGGCGGGACCTCGAATACCGCGACCGAGACCGTGACCGTCCAGGCCCCCACCGTGGCTGCGCCAACGGCGAGCAACGGTTCGGTAACCACGAACGAGAACACGGCGGTCTCGGGGACGCTCTCGGCCTCGGGCCCGAGCGGTGCAGCGCTGACCTTCGCGATCGTGGCCCAGCCTGCGAGCGGATCGGTGACGCTCACCAATAGCTCGACCGGGGCCTTCACCTACACGCCGAAC
>JAKARN010000317.1 GCA_021828425.1 Pseudomonadota bacterium
CATCGGAGGTCCCGCCAGTCAGCACTGATCGCATCCGATGCGCTGGGCGACCCTGGACTGTTCCCGACCCCGGATCGTGGGGATCCTCAATGTCACGCCCGACTCCTTTTATGACGGGGGGAAAAGCCGGACCGTAGCGATGGCCTGTCGGCGAGCGGCCGACTGGATCGAGCAGGGAGCGGATTTTATCGAGATTGGAGGTGAGTCGACCCGGCCGGGGGCACAGCCGGTGTCCCTGGAAGAGGAGCGGGGACGGGTGATTCCAGTCGTGAAAGCCCTGGCCTCCCATGGGGCGCCGCTGATCGTGGACACCAGCCAGCCGGGACTCATGGCCGAGGCCATCGACGGTGGGGTGGTTGCGATCAACGATGTCCGGGCCTTGGAACGGCCAGGGGCGTGCGAGATCGTCGCCCGGAGCCGGGTCGCGGTTTGCCTCATGCACATGCAGGGCACTCCGGCCACGATGCAGGTAGCCCCGTCGTATGGTGAGGTCGTTGCCGAAGTACGGTCCGCGCTTATCGGTTTTGTCGAGCGGGCACGGGCAGCGGGCATCGGAAATGACCAGATTGCCCTTGATCCGGGCTTCGGGTTCGGGAAAACACCCATCCACAACCTGACCCTCCTGCGCCAGCTTCGGGTTTTTTCCGGACTGGGATTTCCGCTCATGGTGGGACTCTCCCGCAAGTCGTTGATCGGCTATCTCACCGGACGCCCCTTGGAGGAACGCCTGGCGGGCAGCGTGGCCGCCGCGCTCATGGCACTCGAGGCGGGTGCGCGTCTCCTCCGCGTCCATGATGTGGCCGAAACGCGGGATGCGATCCGTATCTGGGAGGCGATTCATGACGACGAGCCCTCGGCTGCTGCCTGAATCCGCCCCGCCCCGGGATGCGGCGGGCAGACTGGCAGGACCCCTGTTCGGGACCGATGGCATCCGCGGGCGAGTCGGACTCGAGCCGATGACACCCGAGACGGTGCTCAAGCTGGGCTGGGCAGCCGGTCGCATCCTCGCCTCACGGGACCGGACCGGTCGTGGAGTCGTGATCGGCAAGGATACGCGCAACTCTGGATACCTGTTCGAGTCGGCACTGGAGGCGGGTCTTTCCGCCGCGGGCGTGTCGGTTTTCTTGCTGGGCCCGTTTCCCACCCCGGGCGTATCGTTCGCCACGAACCGGCTCGGGGGGACTGCGGGAATCGTCATCAGCGCTTCCCATAACCCCTACATCGACAACGGAATCAAATTCTTCGGCCCGGATGGCAAGAAACTCCCGGATGCCGTCGAGCGGGCCATCGAGGCCCAGCTGGACGAGCCCTGGGTTGCGGTTCCTGTTGCCGAACTGGGGCAGGTCCGCCGACCCGAGGGAATCCGGGAGGACTACCTGGATTTCTGCTGTGCATCGCTCCCGGACGGGATGGACCTGAAGGGGCTCACCCTGGTGGTGGATTGTGCCCATGGGGCGACCTACCGGCTGGCCCCCGATCTTTTTGAGCGCTTGGGAGCCCGGGTGATCGCTCTGGGTGTCCAACCGGATGGGTTGAACATCAATGAGGGAGTGGGTTCTCTCCACCCAGAAATCCTGTCTCAAACCGTCTGCCGCGAGGGTGCAGATTGTGGCATCGCCTTTGATGGAGATGGCGATCGGGTCATTTTTGTGGACCGCCAGGGTGAGATCGTTGATGGAGACGGGCTGCTTTATGTACTCGCCCTGGATCGCCTGGAAGAACGCCGGCTCGAGGGTCCAGTGGTGGGAACGCTCATGAGCAACCTCGGGCTGGAGGAGAGTTTGGGCCGTCGCGGGATTCGGTTCTGTCGCAGTGCCGTGGGGGACCGTCATGTCTTGACGTGTCTGGAACGGGAGGGGGGGGTGCTGGGCGGTGAAAGCTCGGGGCATCTCATCCATCTGGATCTCGCACCGGCGGGAGACGGGATGCTTTCGGCCCTGCAGGTCCTGCGCGCCATGTGGCGGCAGGGGCGGGGGCTCGACGAGTTGTGCCGGAATCTCCACCGCTACCCCCAGAGGATGGTGAACGTGCCGTGGCCGAAGGGGGTTCCGGTTCCGACCGAATCGATCCTGGGTCCCGACTACGAACGGGCTCGCGGCTTGATTGGCGAACCGTCCCGGATCCTGATCCGTCCATCCGGAACGGAGCCGGTCGTTCGGATCCTGGTCGAAGGCGGGGACGGACGGGGACTCGAACCGGCACTCTCCCACTTGGTCGGACGCTTGTGTGATCTTCGGGATCAGGTTTCATGACCGCGGACCGTGCCCGTCGGCGCAAGGTGATGTTTGCCAACTGGAAACTCAATGGATGCGCGGAAAGCATTGAGACCTGGATCAAGACCATGGCCCCGCTCGCCGAAGAGGGGGTGCTGGACATCGTCTTGATGCCGCCTGCGCTTTGGATGGAGCGGGCCCGAACAGGGCTGGAGCGTTATCCGTCCCGCTTGGCTCTCGGTGCCCAGAATGTCGCCGCGTGGGAGCAGGGAGCCTATACCGGGGAGATCAGCGCCCGCATGATGGCTGACGCCGGAGCCTGCTATGCCCTGGTCGGGCATTCGGAGCGGCGGCTGCTTTTCGGCGAAACGGACGAAATGGTATCCCGGAAGATGGCTTGCTGCTGGACGGCCGGACTGTCCCCGGTTCTCTGTATTGGGGAGACCGGGTTCGAGCGGGAGACGGGCGAGACCGAGCGCGTGCTGAAACGCCAACTCGGCGCTGTCGAGGGCTGGGTCCGTCCGCCTCCGGGAAAGGCCTTGTGGATTGCCTATGAACCGGTCTGGTCGATCGGGACGGGTCAGGCAGCCGGTCCAGATCTGGTCGCGGCGGTTTTGGCCGGGATCCATAGCCATTGGGCTGGACTCAATGCTACAATTCACAGCCAGCCCCGGCTTCTTTATGGGGGCAGTGTCAGTTTGGCCAATGCGGCTTCGCTCATTGCCCTGGAAGCGGTCGATGGGCTGCTCGTCGGTGGCGCGTCCGTGAATCCCGAGTCCTGTGCCGACTTGTGTCGGGCCATGATCCGGGCCTTGGATTGAGCCGTCGAATAATTTTCTAGGGGG
>JAKARN010000318.1 GCA_021828425.1 Pseudomonadota bacterium
CTCGATCCTGGTTCCTGTGGTGGGGGGCATCGTGGTCGGGTTGATGGCCCGCTACGGATCCCGGCAGATCCGGGGCCATGGGATCCCGGAAGCCATGGAGGCCGTCCTGGAAAACGAGAGCCGTATTCCGCCGCGGGTGGCCTGGCTCAAGCCGTTGGCCTCGGCGGTGAGCATCGGGACCGGTGGCCCCTTTGGTGCCGAAGGCCCGATCATCATGACCGGCGGGGCTCTCGGTTCGGTTTTTGCACAGCTCCTCCGCCTGAAGCCGGCCGAGCGCAAAACCCTCCTCGCCGCCGGGGCGGCCGCCGGCATGACCGTCATTTTCGGGACTCCGGCCGCGGCCGTCCTGATGGCGGTTGAACTCCTCCTTTTCGAGTGGAAGCCGAGAAGCCTCGTTCCCGTCGGCGTCGCCGCCGTGATCGCCCAGTTCCTGCGACCGTTCCTGATCGGAACCGGCGCCATGTTCCCGATGCCCGAATCCGCTCTCCTCCCCCTCTCCGGATTCCTCTGGTGCCTTGCGGCGGGCGTCGTGGCCGGATTGCTCGCCATGGCGCTCACCCAGCTCGTCTATTTCTTTGAGCGGCAGTTCGAAAAACTTCCGATTCACTGGATGTGGTGGCCCGCCCTCGGGGGGATCTTCGTCGGCCTCGGAGGCTGGCTCGACCCGCGTGCGCTCGGTGTGGGCTACCACAACATCCGCGCCCTCCTGAACCAGCGTCTCACCCGGGCGTCCGCGGCCAAGCTCTTTGTAACCAAAGGCCTCGTCTGGAGCCTGGCCCTGGGTTCGGGAACGGCCGGAGGAGTCCTGGCGCCCCTGGTGATGGTCGGCGGTGCCGCGGGACTGGTTCTCGGCGGCTGGATTCCGGTCGGAACACCGGGACTCTGGGCGCTCCTCGTCATGGCAGGGGTGATGGGCTGCGCCATGCGTGCCCCGCTCACGGCCGCCCTTTTCGGATTCGAGGTCACGGGAAACGCCCACGCATTGGTGGCGTTGCTGCTGGTCTGCATGATCGCCCACCTGGTGGGGGTCCTGTTCCAGGAACGCTCGATCATGACCGAGAAACTGGCCCGCCGGGGGCGTGACGTCCGTCAGGAACTCACCCAGGACCCGTTCGAGATCCGCCGCGCGGGGGATTTCCTGAGGGCCCGGGTGAGGGGAACCCGTGAGACCCCTCCCCCCGAAAAGTCCGTCGCTCCCGAGCCGGCGGTGGATGAACGGACCCTCCTCTCGGAGGTGATCGAGATGATGCACCGCCACGGCGTCCGGAAGGTGAGCGTCGTCGCCCGGAACGGGGGGGGTGTCCTGGGTCAGATCGATCGTGATGATCTCATGGCGTTCTACGCACGCGTGCGGGCCTCGGATCGGAGACGGAGACGCGTCCTGGGCTGGAAACGGTGACGAAGGTCACGCGATCGTGGAGAGCGGCAGAAAAGCACCGATACACAAATCTCAGAACCGCGTGTAGCTGTTGTCAATACGCGCGACCTCTTGGCGCTCACCACACCCCCTCTTGAGTTCCTGGGCTCGCTCAGCCAAGGCGTCGAGGGCCTTGTGGCGATCGGCGTCGATCCGCTCCTTGGAGGCGATCACGTCCTGACCACGGACGCGGCGGCGGGGCCGGTCTTGTGGAGTGGGATCTCGCCGCGCTCCAGCAACTGCACCAGGAACGGTCGCGAGACATTGAGCACGTTCGTCACCTCCCGGGTCATCAGTTCAGCATGGATCGGGATGATGCGGACGGCGTGGCCCTCACCGATTTCGGTCAGGGCGTCAACGGGCAGTCGAAGGCCCGACACCGGGACGCGGGCCGGATGAGATGCGCCCTTGTCGTCGAAGATCTCGATCGTCACGGTCCGCGCTCCCCCCTACAATTCCTCCTCCAGCACCACCCCGAGTACCAAAGGTGGTGGACGCATACAACGGGTTCCTTTTTGCTCCATAAAGGACTACAATGGAGCCCTTCAATGGAGGTTCCCATGGCGATCAACGTCAAATTGTCCGAAGCGCTGGTCGAGAGCGCCAAGCGCTACGGCAACATCGAGCATCGCTCGGTGCCCAAGCAAATCGAGTACTGGTCGCAGATCGGCAAGATCGCCGCCGAGAATCCCGATCTGCCGTTCAGCGTCATCCGCGACATCCTGATCGCCGATCAGGAAGAGCCTGTGGGCGAGTACCAGTTTGGCTGATGCGCATCCTCGTCACCCCGACCTTCGAGCGCACCGTCAAAAAGCTGCACCGGCAGCAAAAGGCTGCGCTCGACGAGGCCGTGCGCACCATCGCCCGCCAGCCCAAAGCGGGAGAACCCAAGGTCGGCGATCTCACTGGCGTGCAGGTCCACAAGTTCCGCATGGGCAACTTGCTGTACCTGATGGCCTATCGCGTGCTGGATGAGAATACGCTCAAACTGCTGATGGTCGGCCCGCACGAGAACTTTTACCACGATCTCAAGCGCACCGACCGGTGACCCTCAGGGGGCGAACGAGACATCCAGAAAGCTGAGCCGCCTGATCACACCGAATCCTCTTCGGCGATCACGTCGTCAAAAGACCGCAGACCATCTTCCGATACAGCTTGGAGGCCGGTGAATTCCTGCCAGCGACGCACGATCACATCCACGGACTTGGAATCGAGCTCGATCCGACGCGCGCCGTCCCGCTTTCTCACAGGCGATCAAGGTGGAACCGGAATCACCGAACGGGTCGAGCACGATGTCGCGCGTCTTGCTGCTGTTGCGCACAGCGCGCTCCACAAGTTCGACCGGCTTCATGGTGGGATGCCAATCGTTGTTTAAGCGCTCCAGCATGTTTGTGCTCTTCAGATGCTTGTGGTGGGCCAGTGGAAGACCGTCAAAGGTCAGCGTCTCACCGATAGGATCCTCGACCCCGTCCGTGAGCTTGGGGTCTTTCGTCGACCACTTCGTCAGCCACGCCGCCAGATCGCGCTGGGCCTCCGCGAGATCCCGCCGGTCGTACAGCCAGCGCAACTCCTGCAGGCAGTCATCATCAGCCTTGCGGGGGAGATAATCCAGCGCATTACGGAGGAAGTGGAGATCGGAA
>JAKARN010000319.1 GCA_021828425.1 Pseudomonadota bacterium
AATGGACACTCTTCCGGAGCCGGTTGCCGCAAAACCTGGATCTCCGTGCGCCCCGGTTCTTGCGCATTCCCTCCGCAGATCCCGCCGTGGCCATCAATGCTGAAATCCTGGACCCGCCCGGCTTCGGTTCCGCAAGCCACGCGCCGGTCGTCATGTATCAGTATGGCGGGCCCGATGTGCCGGCCCTGATCAACCGCGGTTGGAACCCGTGGATCGTCTACGAAGACCGCCTTGCCTGTGAGGGTTTTGTCTTTTTCGAGGCGGATAACCGCGCGGCCAGCACGTTCAGCCATACCGCTCAGGGCGCCATCAAGGATCACCTGGGCCGGCTTGAGCTGGCCGACCAAGAGGCGGCCGTCCATTGGCTACGCCACCAGACCGGGATCAATCCGAGGCGCATCGGAATCTGGGGTTGGAGTTACGGCGGATACATGACCCTTTACGAGCTGACCCACGCACCGACCGTCTGGCGGGCCGGCATTGCCGTGGCTCCCGTGACCCGGTGGCAGGACTACGACTCGATTTACACCGAGCGCTACATGGGGACGCCACAAAGCAACCCGACCGGCTATCGGCAAAGTTCAACCGTTGCCCGGGCTGCCCACCTCCAGGCCAGACTGTTGATCGTGGCGGGAACCGGCGACGACAACGTGCATTGGCAGAACACACTCCAGTTTATCGAGGCCCTGATCAGATCGGATCGCCCCTACCACCTGCTCGTCTTCCCGAACAACACACATGTACTGGCCGGGACCCATACCCGACTTGAACTGTTCCGGGGCATGAACCGATTTTGGGAACGCAATCTCGCGCCCCGGTTTCGGGGCCGGTGAGCCAAGCCCGCGCCCGCCCCGTGCGTGAACCACCCTCAGGCCGGGGGCTTACGCGGCAGATTCGGTCATGCCGGGAACAAGGGGGTCCCGTTTGACTTGTGCCAGATCTGAATCCCCGACCAGATCTCGGTGGCGGATTCCGCATACCAGAAGAGGTCGCGGTCTTCCGGATCAATCACGCCTTCCTCAACCAAGAAATCAATATCGATGGCTCGACGCCAGTAGGATTCGCCGACCAAGATGACCGGGACCGGGATCATTACCCGCGTTTGAATCAGGGTCAAGGTCTCCAACAGTTCGTCCAGGGTTCCAAACCCGCCCGGGAAGACCACCAGCGCTTTTGCCCGCAACAGGAAATGAAGCTTCCGGGTCGCAAAGTAGTGGAAGCGGAAACAGAGACCCGGATTGATATAGGGGTTGGGGTACTGTTGGTGAGGTAGACGGATGTTGAGCCCGATGGACTCGGCCCCGGCCTCGCAGGCTCCGCGATTTGCAGCCTCCATGATTCCGGGTCCTCCACCGGTCATGATCCAGATCCGTGTCGGGTTCCGATTCTCGGGATAGCAGGCGACTTCCCGGGCAAAGGCCCGGGCAATCTCGTAGAAATGGCTTTTGGCCAAAAGACGCTCGGCCACTGCACGCTGTTCAAGATATCCTGACTCTTCCGGCGAGGCGGCCCGATCACGCTCGAGTCGCCGCAATTTCTCGCGAGCCATTTCCGGTTCACAAAGCCTCGTGCTCCCGAAAACCACAATGGTGGCCTCGATGCCCCGACTGACCAGGATGGACTCCGTTTTTTGGTAATCCAGCTGAAGACGGATTCCCCGGGCTTCTCGGCGGCTCAAAAAGGCCGGGTCACGAGTCGCTTCCAGGTAACTCGGTTCGTTCTGTAACAGGGCGACCCGTTCTGTCACACCGGGCAGTTCGCTTGTCGTTCGGGGGATCTCGTCCGGCAAGGGGACGCTTCGGTTTTTCGGATTCGGCGGCTTGGGGATTCGGGTCACGGCACACTCGCATGATGGGACGGCCAAAGCGGCCAGAACAGGGCATACGTCTTTGGATTATAGTGCTCTCCCTGAAGCCTCTTCCGCATCACCCCGCGTAGCAAGGCGGTCAACCTCGCGGAAAACAATTGCCACCCCCTCCCCGTTTTGCTATGATCCGCGTAAGGCGGGAATAGCTCAGTTGGTAGAGCGCAACCTTGCCAAGGTTGAGGTCGCGAGTTCGAGCCTCGTTTCCCGCTCCACCTCCGCCTGGCGAAAATTCTAGAATACGTCGTCTGGGCCAGGTGGCAGAGTGGTCATGCAGCGGCCTGCAAAGCCGTCTACGCCGGTTCGATCCCGACCCTGGCCTCCACCCTTCCGTCAAGCGGGAGTACTGCCCATGCCCAGGTGGCGAAATCGGTAGACGCAAGGGACTTAAAATCCTTTGGCCATAAGGCCGTGCCGGTTCGAGTCCGGCCCTGGGCACCAAGATACATCTCAAGGAACGACCGCACCTCCCAGAGCCCACCGCGCTACTCTCCTCATTCGGGACCCGATTGAATCTCCGGCCGTGAGCGCCCCCCACTCGTTTGGATCCCTTCGTGACGGATTCTCGGTATCTGTTCAGCCCCCTTTCGGTGATCCCTGAATCCCGACCAGGCGGCGCAGACGGGGGTGGTTGATGCCTGCCCTCTCAACCCCGTCGGGGGTGACGCTGGAGGTGGAGGACCACCCATTTCTCAATGGTCCGATAGTAAAGCTCGAGCTGCACCGGATCCTGCGGCAGATGGTAGGCACCGGGGATTCCGATGAACTTGACCGGCACATGACGGCTGGCCAGGGCGTGGTACAGGGCAAAGGATTCGGTAATCGGCACGGTGATGTCGGCCGTACCGGACAGGATCAGCGTTGGCGTGGTGATCTGCCCCGCATAGGTGATTGGCGAGTCTTGGATGTACAAGGCGGCACTTCTGGGATTCCATGGACTGCCACCCAGCGAATCGCGGACCCAGGCGAGATTTCCGGCACCGGAGAGCTCGTACTCTTGGGTCCAGTCCACAACCCCGTCTGCCACCACCGCGCAACGCCAGAAATGCTGATGCGAGATCAGCCAGGCGGTCATGTAACCCCCGTAGGAATGTCCCACCGCTGCAATGCGTTTCGGATCAACCAGCCCCCTGTCCTCCAACATGCGGATACCGGAAATCACATCACGGTCGGGACCCCTCCCGGGATC
>JAKARN010000010.1 GCA_021828425.1 Pseudomonadota bacterium
TGCCATTCCGGTCCGGTGCCGTGGGATGTTGCTCTCGAGGGCTATGATCGAAACCGGCGTGGTGCGAATCTCCGGTTTCTCGCCGGTCTCGAAGCCCTCCGGCTGTTTTTCAGGGGCCATGATCCGTTGGGTTGGCGGGACCAGGCCCTCGCGGTTCTGGCTCGATGCCGCCTCCTGAGGCGCCCTTGGATCGCCATGGCCGCAGGTCACGGCAGTCGGCGCCTTCTCCGTGACAGGAACCCCATCCGGGTGGCATGAGGTCATCAGGAGATAGATCGGCAACGCCCTTTCCCCGCCCGATCCGGGAGGGGGGCTGGCTTGTGCCCACCGATCGCTTGCGCCGTGTGCTTTTGGCGTGTGAACTGGAAGAGCAGGAAGTGGCCGGACACACGTTGGCCATGATGCCCCTGATCGAGCAGCCGGCCGAATGGGCCCGCCGGCACTGGGAGATGATCGATACCGAGATCCGTCTTCTGCCCCCCGCTGCCGACCGCTTGTTGTGGTTGGATGTGATCCGGAGCGTGGATGCGGATGTGCAGCATCCCCTGGGACTGGCTCGTCTGGCGCAGGAAGCCTTTGCGCTCGAATCAGAATGGCAGATCAATGCACAGCAGATGGAGGAGGGGGGGGGTCAGGAAAACGAGCGTTACCGCGTGCTCCGTGCCCGGTTTCTCGAACGTCTCCGGGACGGCGCCTTCGAATCCCCGGGCCGCCTGCTCGCAAGGATCGTCGGGTCTCTTGAGGATGGCTTGCTCGAAGAACCTGAGGAATCTCTTACCTTCTTCGGCTTTGATGAGCTGACTCCGCTCGAGTCACGGCTGGCCCGCGCGGCCCGTAAGCGTGGCTGCCGATGTCTCATCCAGAATGAGACTGATGGACGACCACCCGCCCGGTTGTCCGTCCAGGCCTACCCGGGTCGGACTGATGAGCTCTATGCCGTGGCCACGGCAGCCCGGGCCAGCCTGCAGGAGAATCCGGCGTGCCGGATCGGGATCGTCCTGTTGGGTGGGGATCGTTACCGGACGCAGTTCCGGGCGATCTTGGATGATGTGCTGTCCCCCCTTCGCCTCGCATCCTGTGGGGATCCCGCCCACCGTCCCTACAGCCTGAGTCTGGGCGATCCCCTTTCCGACTACCCGCTGGTGGAAACCGCGCTCGATATCCTGGATTGTGCTGACCGGAACCGTTCAGGGGAGGGATTGGGCCGTCTTCTGCGAAGCTCCTACTGGGGAGGGATCGCACAGGATGGTCAAAAACGCTTTGCTGCGGATTGCGCTTGGCGGAACCTGGGCCGGGGTGTCGGGAACGGTTGGGATACCCTGACCGCGCTTGCCGACTGTCCTTTGGATTTCCAGGATCGGGGTCGTGCCATGATGCGTCGGTTGGAATCCTTCGGGCCGGTTCAGAAGCGGTCATTTTCCGAATGGGTCGGCCTCTGGATGGGATTGCTTGTCGATATCGGGTGGCCAGGGGCTCGGACGCTCGATTCGACGGAGTATCAGGCCTATACAGCCTGGTCTGAGACGATCCAGTCCTTCTCTGCGCTGGACACGATCGGTTACCGCTGCTCGCTGGATGAATTCCGGAATTGGGTGGGAGAGAGTCTCCGGGAGAGAATTTTCCAGCCCGAGTCCCCATCGGTCCCGATCTCGGTCATGGGTCCGCTCGAAACTGCCGGACTGACTTTCGACCGGCTTTGGGTCCTCGGTGCCGAAGCCGAGGTCTGGCCGTCCCCCCCCCATCCCCACCCGTTTTTGCCTTTTGCGTTGCAAAGGCAGCTCGGTCTGCCTCATGCAGGGAGCGTGCGTGAGTTCGGTTTCGGGGAACGGCTGGTTGAACGATGGAAACGGGCAACGGCCGAACTCCATGTGAGCTGGGCCACGCATGAAGAGGACAAGGAACATGATCTGTCACCCTACTTCAGCCAGGAAGGCGGCTCCCCTCCGAACGCCTTCCGTGGACGCGGGTTCAGAGCCCGGTGGCGGGGGTGTGCCTGGCCGCTCGAGGCAGTTCCCTTTACGGATCCTGTGCCCTGGAGCCGACCGGTGGCCCGCGGTGGTACGCGCCTTCTCGAGGATCAGGCGGCCTGTCCGTTCAAGGCGTTTGCCGCCCATCGCCTGGGGGCGGAGGTGCTGCCGCCATGGCGTTTGCCGCTCGACCCCCGGGAACGCGGGCGGCTCCTCCACGCGATGCTGGAGCATATCGGATCACTGGGACTGGGCCCCGCCCATCCGCCTGGCCGACGGGAGTGGGCAAAACTGGTTGAGCAGGCCGTGGATCTCGTCCTTGAGACTGAAACCCGGGGCGGCCGACTGGTTCGGGCCTTGTGTGAGGCCCTGAGAGAGGATTTCATCCAACGCCTGAGGTCCTGGTTTGAAAACGTGGAGGGAATACGCATCACCCCTTTCCACTCCGAACCGGAAAGGGAGTCCCAGGTGACTCTGGCCGGGGTCACGTTTCGGATCCGGGCAGATCGCATCGACCGGTTCCCGGACGGCGCAGCAGCCATCGTGGACTACAAGACCGGCAGACCCCCGGACCCTCGTGACTGGTTGAACCCCGAGCGTCCGTTCAAACCGCAACTGCCGGTCTATGCCTTAGCCTGGCCCGAAGCGCGCGCTCTTTTGGTGGCCAGTCTTGGAAAATCCCCGGGCTATCACGGACTCCAGGACAGCGCCTGGACGGGTCTTTCCGAACTCAAACTGATCGGACTCCCCGATTGGGAGGCACAACGGCAGGCCTGGAAGGTTGGTCTGGATGCACTGGTCCGGGAGATCTGTGCCGGCCGCAACGATCTCGATCCGCGTGGACGGGGGGGGTTGCCTTGCCGGTGGTGTGATTTTCCGGCCTTGTGCCGTCTTCATGAACGCCCCGAGGTTGAGAACTGCCGGAATGAGGAAGAGTCGGGAGAGTCGAGTCTTCCCGGGGACGCTGATGAGCCGGCGTAAGCCCGGAGAAACCGCGCGTTTGGCATGCCCAAACCGGTGGGGGTCTCGGTCTGGTTTCGATGTCCAGGGCGGGGCCTCCCAACCGACCGGTTATGAATTGCGGGGTACGAGAAAAGAACGGCATGGGTCGGATCCGGGCTGAAAAAACAAAAGACGAGCAGTCTGTCCGGGAGCGTGCCCTGGACCCGGTGGGCTCGTTTCTCGTCCAGGCCCCGGCCGGATCGGGAAAAACCACCTTGTTGGTGACTCGTTTTTTGACCTTGCTGTCCCGGGTCAAGGAGCCTGAGGAAGTTCTTGCCCTCACGTTCACCCGGAAAGCGCAGGCGGAAATGACCCATCGGGTCTGGCAGGCCCTCTCCGCCAGGGATCTGCCCAGTTCTCTGGCCGGGCCCGTCGAACTCGTCCGGCAGCGGAGCCAGTTACTCGGCTGGAACCTCGAACGCATGCCGCAACGGCTCCGCATCATGACTATCGACGGCTTTGCCCTCGGGCTGATCCAGAAAATGCCTTGGTCGGCTGGCCGGGGGCGGATCCCCCGGGTGACCGAGGGGGCGGAAAACCTGTATCTCGAGGCGGCACGGCGGGTCATCGAGGAGTTGCCGGCAGAACCTGATTATCGTGAGGCAATCGGTACCTGGCTGGTTGAGGTCGGGGGGGATCCCGAAACCCTGGTCCGCTCCCTGGCGCGCATGCTGGCAGTGCGCGAACAATGGCAGGGGCTCCTTTATGCGGCCGGCCGGGAACCCGGGCTTGGGGAAGGAAGCGAGCGGGCCGGACTTCATCTTTTTCGAGATACCTACCTCCGTTGCTACCACGAAGCAACACCCGAACGCTTCAAGCGCTGGCTCGATCTCGCCAGGGATGCCCGGATCTGGCGGCAACGGCTGGATCCCCACGTCGATGACCCGCCGGAGGGAGGGGAGGGAAAGGTGGCCGACGGTGCGGATCCCTGGACCATGGACCGGCTCCGTGAAGTGGAGTACCTCGTCGATTTGTTTTTCACCCGTGAGAAGACCGTGCGGCGTCCACGCGGAATCCATAGCCTGCTCGGAGCAAAGAAGGGAACGCCCCCCGAGCTTCAGAATGAGCGCGAGTCACTGTCCCGGGCGATTGTTGACGAACTCGAGTTGCTCGAGTCCGATCCCGGAGGGATTGAGATCCTGCGAAAGCTGGAGCGGTTGCCCCATACCCTGACTCTGGATTCGATCCTGCTCGAACGGGTGCTCGTGGTTTTGGCGCGGGCGCTCTACCAGCTTCAGCAGGTTTTCCGGGAGACGGGGACGGTCGACTTTGCCGAGATCACCGGAATGGCGCTTGAGGCCCTGGGCGAGGAGGATCCGACGGATCTGGCTCTGGCACTCGATTACCGGATCCAGCATCTTCTGGTGGACGAGTTCCAGGATACCAGCATTGCCCACTACACCCTGCTGAGACAGCTCATGAGGGGCTGGCAACCGGGTGATGGCCATACCTTTTTTGCCGTGGGTGATCCCCTCCAGTCGATTTACCGCTTTCGCCAGGCCGAGGTGGGGGTTTTTCTGAACTGTCAGGAACGGGGACTACCGGGTTTCCCGCTTGAAACGCTCGTCCTGCATGACAACTACCGGAGCCATCCGGCCCTCGTGGAGTGGTTCAACCATCAGTTCAGAAATCTGTTTCGAGCGACCGACGACCCGGAATCCGGAGCGGTTCGCTACAACCCGGTTCGGGCCCGGCGGGCCGGAGGGCCGGGAGAGCCTCGTGCCGAGGTCCATCTGGTGGCTGGGAATGCCCCGGATGACCGGGCCCGGAGGGTCGTTGAACTCATCCGCATGGAACGGAACCGGGATGCCGCGGCACGTATCGCCGTGCTCGTTGACACACATGGTGAAGCAGAGCCGATTGCCCGCCTCCTCAGAACCGAAAATCTCCCCTTCCGGGCCCTGGATCTCGAGCCGCTCGGTGAATTTGGGGTGGTTCAGGATCTCCTCATGCTGTCACTGGCGTTGTTGCATCCAGGTGACCGCCGGGCCTGGCTGGCCGTTCTGCGAGCGCCTTGGATCGGTTTGTCGCTCGCTGACCTCGTGGCCCTTGAGGAAGTGCCCCTGGTCCCGACGGGAGCACTTGCGCCCTGGCCACCTGCCAACTTGTCCGCCGATGGGCTGGTGCGGCTCGATCGGGCCTGGCCGGTCCTTACGGTGGCTTTTGATCGGCTGTCCCGGACCCACCGCCTGAGGGAAGTGATCGAGGCCGCCTGGCTCGAGCTTGGGGGACCTGCGCTCTATGGGCACGATTTCGAACTGGCTTTGGCCGAACGCTTCCTCGACGTGCTGGACGAGCATCCGGCTGGGGAGTGGCGAGCCGATCCGCTCCGCCTCCCCGAGTCAGTAGCCGGACTCCGGGCGCCCCATGAGGTGGAAACCGAGGATCCGCGTCTTGAGCTGCTCACCATTCATCGAGCGAAGGGTCTTGAGTGGGATGTGGTCATCCTGGGTGGACTGAATCATGTGCCCCCACGGCAGGATTCGCGCCTGCTGGCCTGGCTGGAACGGATCGGGCCCGGCGGACCCGAGGTCATCATGGCGACAGCGGATGCGGCGAGCCTCCAGCCGGGGCACCGGGGATGGTATCAGTACCTCAAGGCAATCGATCAAGAGAAAGACCAGGCGGAGCGGGTCCGCCTGGCCTATGTGGCGGCCACACGGGCGCGTGAGCGGCTTCATCTCGTGGCGCTGGCTGGAACCGGTGAGACCCCGAAACCCGGCAAGGGCTCTCTGGCGGAGGTTTTTGAGTCCGCTTTTTCCGCAGCGGAACCCGTTGAGGTCCCGGCTCCAGGATCCGATCCGGAAGCGCAGACGGTCGCGGTCCGACTCCGGCGGGGAGGGGATTTCCCAGGCCTCGAATGGCCCGACGAGAGAGGGGCCGGCCGGGTGGGCGGGGGCACGCAGATCCTGGGCCCTGCCCGACCGGCTTACGATTGGGCCGAGACCGAGGCACGGGTTCTCGGACTCGTTCTGCATGAGATTTGCGCGCGGATCAGCCGGCTCGGCTGGGAGCGCAGCCGTCCTTGGTACGACCCGGATTCCGGTTCACGGAAGCGGTGGGAACGCCTGCTCGTCGAAGGCGGGCTCGCACCTCAACGGGCCCAACATCGGGCACGGGACCTCGGTCTGATCGTGGAACGGGTCGTCCGCGATCCCGAGGCCCGTTGGATTCTGGGCCCCCATCCCTGGGCTGCCTGCGAGCTGGCCCTGCAGGGCATGGCCGGTGCGGAGCGCGTACGGATCCGGGTGGATCGGCTGTTCCGTGAACCGGATGGTACATTCTGGATTATCGATTACAAGCTGGGACGCCATGCAGGTGGGGACCTTGAGACCTTTCTCCGTTCGGAAGAGGTCCGCCACCGGCCCCAGCTCGAGCGATATGCCCGCCTTCTAGGCCAAGCGGAATCAGGTCCCCTGAAACTGGGTCTTTACTTCCTCGAACCGGCCCGTTTTTGTCCCTTGGCGGCTTCCACCGGTTGAGTCAATCCGCTACACTCCTGCCCGTTTCCAGCGATGACGCTCACTGGCTGAACTCATGACACTCAGGCGAACCACAACCACCCGTCCCCCCAAGCCCTCCCGCATGGGGCCCAAGGAAACTCACGAATCGATTGACCTCGGCCATTTTGTGGAAAAGGCCTATCTGGACTATTCCATGACGGTGATTCTCGACCGGGCCCTGCCCCACCTGGCCGATGGGCTGAAACCGGTTCAGCGCCGGATCCTCTACGCCATGCACGAGCTCGGCCTCGGGAACAGTCCCAAGTTCAAGAAGTCGGCCCGCACCGTGGGTGATGTCATCGGCAAATTCCACCCTCATGGCGACCAGGCGGCCTATGAAGCACTCGTGCTCATGGCGCAACCTTTTTCCTGTCGCTATCCCCTGGTGACCGGTCAGGGCAATTTCGGATCTTCGGATAATCCGAAATCTTTCGCCGCGATGCGCTATACCGAATGCCGGCTTTCTCCTTATGCCGAGCTTCTTCTTTCGGAGCTCGACCAGGGAACGGTCGACTGGGCTCCAAACTTCGACGGGACCCTCGAGGAGCCCGTTCTCCTGCCGGCCCGGATGCCCTGGGTCCTGCTCAATGGCTCAAGCGGCATTGCCGTAGGCATGGCGACCGATATCCCGCCGCACAACCTCGGCGAAATCGCCCGCGCCCTGATTCACCTCCTGGATCATCCGAAGGCGGAGCCGGCCAGTCTTTTGGCGCACATTCCGGGGCCGGATTTTCCCTCTGAAGCGGAGATCACGACGTCTCCGGAAGAACTGAGGACGCTCTATGAAACGGGCTCCGGCATGATCCGTTGCCGGGCACGTTACCTCCGGGAAGGACACGATCTCGTGGTGGACGCCTTGCCCTACCAGGTTTCCGGCTCTGCGATCTTGACCGAGTTGGCCCGTCTCGTCGAGGCGGGTGAGTTGCCGTGGGTGCGTGATCTGCGGGACGAGTCTGACCAGGAACACCCCACCCGTCTTGTCATCACCCTCCGGGAGGGAGGACTTCCGGTGGAGCGGATCTTCGAGCACCTGTGCGCGGTCTGCGACCTGGAACGGGGTTACCGCGTCAACTTCAACGTCATCACCCCGGCCGGCGCACCCCGTGTCCTGGCCATGGCCGACCTCCTCAAGCAGTGGCTGGAGTTCCGCCTCGCCACGCTGGAACGCCTGCTGCGCTGGCAGCTCGGCCGCGTGCAGGCCCGCCTCGAGGTGGTGACCGGGCTCCTCCGGGTCCATCACGACCTCGATGCGGTCATCCGGGTCATCCGTGAGTCTGATGAACCCCGGGAGGAACTGATGCGGGTCTTCGAACTGAGCGAGCGGCAGGCGGAGGCCATCCTGGACATGCGACTCCGGCAGCTGGCACGCCTCGAATCCTTGGTTCTCGAAAAGGAGCAACAGACGCTCGCTGCCCGCGAGACCGAAATCGCGGCCACGCTGTCTTCTCCCGCACGCCTGCGGAAAATGGCACGGGCCCAACTGCTCGCGGACCAGGAGCGATTTGCCGATGCCCGCCGTTCCCCCCTGCATCCCCGATCCTCGGCCGAGCGGTTGTCGCGGGAGCGGGCAGTTCGGGGCGAGGCCGTGACGGTGGCCCTGACCCGGCGCGGCTGGATTCGGACGGCGCGAGGACACGACTGGGATCCCAGCCAGTCCACGTATCGCAGCGGAGACAGCTTCCTGGCGCTCACCCGGGGAGAGAGCCAGGGAACCCTCGTTTTGTTCGATTCCCAGGGCCGAGTCTACAACCTGGGCCCGGATGATCTCCCGGACGGGCGCAGTCCCGGCATCCCGCTGACCAGCCGGCTGGACCCGCCACCCGACGCCCGTTTTGTGGCCCTCACCTTCTGGGAACCCGAAGCCTCGGTTCTTTGGGTCGATGCTTGGGGCTATGGGTTCATCCTCCCGGCATCCGCCCTGCGGGTGCGTCTCCGCAAGGGCCGTCCCCTGTTTCGGTTGCCCGAGGGGGGGCGGGCCCTTGCAGCGAGCCTTCTGGGTTCGGCCGATCGGGTGGTATTGCTCGCCTCCTCTGGCCGGTTGCTCGTGATTGATCAGGCCAGGATCCCCCGTCTGGGTCGGGGTCGTGGGGTCCGGCTATTTGCGATTCCGGCGGAGCGGCGGGAGGAGGAACGTTTGCTGGTGGCGGTGCCGCTGGCGCCTGGGGAAGGGCTCCGCCTCGTGAGTGGTCGGAATCAATGCCCGCTGCCTGCTGCCGGGCTCGAATCCTACCGGGGTGACCGTGGCCGGCGGGGTCGGTTGCTGCCCGACCCCTGGTCCCGGCGCATGGAAGATCTTGTGGTGGAGACGATTCCGGCGAAGGGGGGATGACCTGCCCGGTTCCGGTTCTACGGCTCGAAGGGCAAATCCTCTCCAAAAAACGAGCCCTGGGCGAGCAGGACGCCGTGGAGGAGCAGATCGTTCAGGAGTTGTGCACGATCGACGTCGGTGGCAAGGATCGGGATTTTCCTCTCGCGGAGCACGGACAACCAGGGCGCAGTCGTTTCGGGGGGTGTTTCGCCAGGGGGTGTTTCGTCAGCTTCCGCCTCCGGCGGAGAGTCGGCCTCGAGTAGCCGGGATGCGGGCATGCGCACAAGATGCGGCTTGAAGTGATTGAGCATCAGTCCTGAATAACTGGACTGGCCGAACTCATCAAGCCCGATCAGAATGCCGGCTGCGCGGAGTGGACCGATCCACTCCCGGGCCGTTTTGATCTGGTTGGCGATGGATCGTTCGTGAAAGAGGAGGGCCAGCCGGCCGGGGGTTTTCTGTGGCCAGCGTTCGGCGATGGATCGGGCCAGTCCAGGATTTTTGAGGGTCTCCCCGGACAGTCTCAGGTAGAGCGTGAACGGTTCCGGTTGGGGAGGATGGAGGAGGTAGCCGAGGGCGGACTCGAGGAGATACTGGTCGAGGACCGAAAGTGCTCCCTGCGCGCTCACCTGTTGGAAGAAATCCGACCATGAGGTGCGGTGACACGTCTTGAGCAGGCTGGGGCCCAAGCGCAGTTCGAAGCGGGTCAGGGAGTCGCCGGTCGTGAAACTGCTGATTGTTCGTCTGACCAGTGGTAGCTTCTTGCGTTCGATCATGTGGTCGATGACCGCTGCGAGGTCCTCTGGATCCGATGCGGTGGCGGTCGGTATGTAGCGATTGACGGGTTGGGGACCTTGTGAGGCTTGGGTGGCCTCATGGATCAGGCGTTCCAGGGTGGAGCTCCGGACCCGTGAACTGACGCCGATGACAATGCCGATCACGAGGGAGTGATTCAAGGCTTCGTAAAGTTGTCCGTCCACCGCACGGTGGAGATGCTCTGCCCACTGCTCCATGTTTTCCCCTGCGGACCGTTCAAGCCAGTAGCACAGGGACCAGCCAAACCGGGTCACGAGATCCCCGGGCCGGGAAAAGGCGCGGGAGTTACGCTCGATCTCGTCGAGCAGGCTCCCGATCATGGCGGGCCCGTGTTCATTGAGGAGGATGGACAGGTCCCTGAGCTGGATGATGCCGATCGCCTGTTCGCTGCGCTTGGGCAGGGCGGCCTCGAGGTGTTCCTGGATGCGGGCGGTGAAGTCTGCGTTGGTCACGAGGCCTTCCGTGCTCCCCGGCTCTCGCGGCTGGGGCGGGGGTGCCGGTTTCTGGTCCGGGGTGGCCGGGGGAGGCGGGGGTTGCGGTGGAAGCGACTCCGGACGGCGTCGCGCAAGAATGAGAATCGCCGGTTCGCCTGCCCAGCTGAGCGGTCGAACCACGAGCAGGAGAGGCGATCCCTGTTGCTGCACTTCTACTTCGACTGGACGGGACTCGCTCGCCTGGGCGCATTTCTTGAGTGCCTGCTTGATGCGTGTGCGTTCCCCCGGTGGAAAGAGGTCAAGGAAGGGGCGGGATTCCGGGCTGTCCAGGCCGAAGAGCAGGAGATAGGCGGGATTCGCGTAGAGGTGGAGCCCTTCCTGAATGAAGGCCAGTGGTGTTTCCAAGGTCTCCGCTAGCAGACGATGGGCACGTTCGCCTTCCTTGTTCGTATAGCGCAACTGCAGGCTATCCCGCTTTAAGCGTGAGAATTCAGCGGTTTGCAGGATGATCTGGCGGGTTTTGGGGGCATCGTCCAGGCTGATGAAATCCGCACCTGGCCAGGTGCTCGGGCTCTGTTCCATGAGGGACAGGTGGGGCAGTGCTTCCCACTTCTGCCTCAAGTCCTCCGGGAGAGAGGCCCAGTTCCAATCGAGTTCAGGATCCCAGATCAGGATCATCCAGTCTGAAGGTTCCTCCTCCGCCAACGCCTCGAAGCCATCGATGCTGCGGATCCGTGACCACACGCCCTGATTACGGAGCAGGGTATTGATGGCCTCGGCCCGTTCGGCATGACGGGTGAGGACAAGGAGGGGAATGGCGTCCTGTTCGGATGGGTTCACATTCAGCCCTCAAGCAGGGTTTTGGCTGGTGCGCCGGGAATTTCGCGGACGAGCCGGGGTACCAGGTATCCGGGAAGGCGGGCACGGAGTTCCCGGTGGATGCGACAGGCCTGTTCATCGCTCACGGCGAAGTGGATACCGCCCTGAATGGGATCCAGCTGGTGGAGATAGTAGGGCAAAACCCCGGCCGAAAAGAGAGTTTCCGACAGGTCGGCGAGTTTCTCCGGAGTGTCGTTTACGCCGGCCAGAAGCACCGACTGATTGAGCAAGTGGAAACCGCCGGTGCGGAACTCGTGGAGTGCTTGAATCACGGCGGGGGTGATCTCGCGGGCGTGGTTGGCATGGATCACGAGCACCCGGCGGCGGGAAAAGCGGTTGAGGGCACCGAGGAGAGCCGGAACGATCCGACGTGGCCGGACGACCGGTTCCCGGCTGTGGATGCGGAGGGTGGCCAGATGCCTGATCGCATTGAGACGGCCGCACAGCGAAGCCAGACGGTTACGGCTCAAGGTGAGGGGATCACCGCCGCTCAGAATGATCTCGCGGATGCTTGGGTCCGAACTCAGCTGAGCCAGTGCCGCCTTCATGTCTGGATCTTCCCGAGCCTGAGCGCGTACCGGGAAATGCCGCCGGAAGCAGTAACGGCAATGGATGCTGCATTCGGTTCCGGCCAAGAGGAGTGCCCGGCCGGCGTATTTACGGATGAGACGCGGACTGGCGAGGCGTGGCTGCTCTTCCAGCGGGTCAGCGAAGCCGGCAGGATCGGCCTCCTCGATCTGGGGCGCGAACTGGAGCCAGAGCGGATCGCCTGGGACCGAGCGGGAAAAAAACGAACGGGAAACCCGGAACGGAAAAGCCCGCAGGATCTCAGCCGGGGGGGCGGGCGGCATCCGGACCGTCCCGCTCCGGAGAACGGCCGGGTCGGTTACCAGCGCCAGGCTCGAGTCCTCGTCGGGGAGGGGTTTCAGTGGAGAGTCGAGTTTCGCTATCATAAAGGGTCAGACCGACTCGCCCCATTGCCTAGGCGGGCCTTCACTATTCTTGCACGGATTCACGAGACATGACGACCTATACTACCAATGAATTCAAAAGTGGCCTTAAAATCATCCTGGACGGGGATCCGTACAACGTCATTGAAAACGAGTTCGTCAAACCCGGCAAGGGGCAGGCCTTCAACCGGGTCCGGATCCGAAACCTGAAGACCAACCGGGTCATCGAGAAGACCTTCAAGTCGGGGGATACGGTTGAGGGGGCCGATGTCGTCGACGTCGAGATGCAGTACCTCTACCAAGATGGGACCCACTGGCACTTCATGCACCCGGAGACTTTCGAGCAGTATCATGCAGAATCCGCCCCGATGGCGGATGCAGCGCGCTGGCTCAAGGGCGAGGAGGTTTGCATGGTGACACTGTGGAACAACCGGCCGCTCTTGGTGACGCCTCCCCATACCGTGGTTCTGCGTGTCACCCGGACCGATCCGGGCCTGCGGGGCGATACTTCAAGCGGGGGCAGCAAGCCGGCGGAACTGGAAACCGGGGCCAGCGTCCGGGTTCCGCTCTTTATCCAGGAAGGTGAACTCATCAAGGTCAACACGCGGACTGCGGAATACGTTGCGCGCGGCAAGGAGTGAGGAGAACTGCGACTGGCGGCCACGGGCCGGGCGCGAGACCCTCCGTCTCCGGGCTGCGCTCAAGGCCCAGGTCCGCGCGTTCATGGATGCGCGGGGGATTCTGGAGGTCGATACGCCGCACCTGGCCTTTCACGCGGTGCCTGACCCGGAATTGTCCTGCTTCTCGGTGACCGGCAGTCGCGCGCGCTACTGGTTGATTCCATCGCCCGAATACCATCTGAAGCGGCTTCTCGCCGCCGGCTACGGCGATGTCTACAGCCTGAGCTCGGTCTTCCGGGACGACGAAGTGGGACTTCTTCACGAACCCGAGTTCACCCTCTTGGAATACTATCGGGTGGGTTGGGATGCGCGGGCGTTGGCCGAGGAGGCGGCGGGGCTTGTGGCCCGCCTCACCGGCCGGCCGGATGGGGTTCGCTTCATCCGGTACGTCGACTTGTTCGAGGAGGCACTTGGACTGGACCCCCTCACGGTACCCGCCGAACAACTCTGGAAGGCGATCGAGCCCGAACGCCGTCCGGTCGGAATCGAGCCGGATGACCGGGCGGCGCTTTGCGATTTCTGGCTGGGAACGGTGTTCTATCCCCGCCTGGGAGAACGGGAGACGGTTATTGTTCACGATTTTCCCGCGGAGGCTGCTGCACTCGCCCGACTGGATCCGGCCGATGCCCGGTTCGCACAGCGTTTTGAGATGGTGGTCGGTGGGATTGAGGTCGCGAACGGCTACCACGAACTGGCCGACGCCACCGAACAGGCACTCCGGTTCGAGCGGGACCGGGCGCACCGCCGGCGGACCGGTCGGCCGGACGTGACGGTTGACTCCGCGTTCATGGCCGCACTGAGATCCGGTCTGCCAGACTGTTCCGGCATCGCGATCGGATTCGACCGGGTGGTGCTCCTGGCCGCAGGACAGGATGACTTGGCCTCGACGCTGGCCTTTCCCTTGGCTGGATGCGGCCTTGAGGCCTCTGCCTGATGCGCAAACCCGATATCCCGGATTATGAGGATCTGCTCCGCTCCCTGGGTGCACTGCTCTCGGGTGAACGCGATCTCGTGGCCAATACCGCCAACATGGCGGCTCTCCTCTTCCAGTCCCTTCCCCAGGTGAGCTGGGTTGGTTTTTATTTCCGGCGGGACCGTGACCTCGTGCTGGGTCCATTCCAAGGTCCACCCGCCTGTATCCGCCTGCCTTGGGGGGAGGGCGTCTGTGGACGTGCCGCCCTCAGCGGATCCATTCTCAGGGTTGCCGATGTCCACGCGTTCCCAGGGCATATCGCCTGTGATCCAGAGGCACGGAGCGAGATCGTGGTGCCACTTTTCCACGACCGCCAGGTAGTCGGCGTACTGGATCTCGACAGTTACGTTCCCGACCGGTTTCAGCCCGGGGACGAGCGGGGTCTCGAAGCCATGGCGCGCCTTTTGGAATCGGCTGTCGACTGGAGCCCCCTGTCCCAAACTAATCGCTGAGGGGCTCAGATATCCACAAAAGCTGTGGAAAACTCTGTGGATGAAATGACCTGGTAGCGTGGCCGGACCTTGAGATTCACGGGTCTGTCCACTCCGGTATATTTTGTGACCAGATATAAAAATGTTATTTATCAAAATGATATGCGTATCAAAGACAATCTGATTTGAGATTGAGACGCATCTTTCGAATATGTGTGAGCACGTTTCCCGAGGTGTGTATAAATCAACCGTCCCTGGTCGCAAAGTCGGGCGCACACGGCTGGGCTAAAGGATGGCCGTACTGGACGGGATCCGGGCTGACGCAGGGATTCCAGCGGGATCCTGGAACGAGCAGGATGACCGTCGAACCATAGTTGAAGCGGGCAATTTCCTGGCCCCGATCCCAGGATCGGCCGATCCCCGATTGGAGCCGGATTCGGAAGGAAGGGTCATGATTCCGGCGGGATGTCCGGGCTGCGCACCAGACGGTTTCGATGCCACCGACCAGGCGCGCGGCCACGAGAACGAGGAGAAGGGGCCCCATGCGCGTGTCGAATCCCAAAACAACCCGTTCGTTTTCGACATAGCGGTCCGGATCGCTCCGGAGCCTCTCGGGTCTCACCGAAGCGAAGCGGCCCGGAATCCAATCCACATGACAAAGGGTTCCGGCTGCGGGCAGGTGCACCCGGTGATAGTTTCCAGGGGCAAGATAGAGATTGAAAAAGAGGGCTGTGGGGTTGAACAGGCCGGCAGGAATGCCGTTTGGGGGCTGGCCCAGGAGGCCGGCCCAGGTGAAGGGCTGGCCCTTCACGGCCACCAACCCCTCGAACCCCGCCTGTCCCATGGTCACGAGCCGTCCGTCCAAGAT
>JAKARN010000011.1 GCA_021828425.1 Pseudomonadota bacterium
TCTCGGGGCCGGGAGATCCATGTCATGGCCGACAACCTCTTGGCCCACAAGCCTGGGCGGGTCGGGGACTTCCGGGTGATGCATCCGCGGGTTCATCTGCACTTGCCCCGACATACTCCTCCCGGCTCAACCCGGTCGAGTGGTGGTTTCCCAGGATCGAGCGCGATGTCATCGCCCGTGGCGTGTTCACCTCGGTCCCGGATCTCAAGGGGAAGCTCATGCGCTATATCCGTCAGTACAACAAGGCCCCCAAGACCGTGAAGTGGAAGTACCTTGATCCAACACACCGCATCACTCCCACATCAGCTGGCACAGTTCACTCGTTGTCACAGGCGCAATGAAGCTTTTTGGTAATTCGGGCCGACTTTCCCCGCATCTGCCCCTCAAGTTGCTCCCAATCGAGCGGTACCTGGCGTGCCGGAGGCCATGGGTTCACTCAGCTCGTCCACCAGCTTGAGAGCGCACGGGTCAATCCCATCGCCGCCGCAAGGCGCTTGAGTCTTGCGCGATCCAGCAAGTCGAGATCCAAGTCGCCCTTGGGCGGTAACGTCCGGCGGCTACGCGGGCTTTCTGACAGGTAAAGCCAATCCAGGAGTGCCTTCTCGGGTGTGGCACGCGCGTGATCGCGCGGGGTCGTGGATTCGAGCCGGTCTTCCGGCCGGCCCGCCTCGAGGATCCGCCGCGGCAAACCGAAGAAATGGACGGTCCCCACCCGTGTCGTACGCCGCCCAAGCTTCGGCGGTGGCGCGCGGCGGTCAATCGGCACCATCGCCGTCACAATTCGTGACGGATTGTTGAGTATCCCCCCGTCCCCCAGCACCGTGTTCAGGGAAATAACCGCATCGGCCACGAGCAGATGTGCCGCATCCACCAGCGAGACGGGGCTTCTCCGGTATTGATTCAGATAGAGCCCCCGGACGACCGGAACGAGGTGCTCGGCGGCACGCGCGCCCTTGAGCCAATGCGTGAGGCTGCTCGTGGGCACAGGCTCCCCTTCGCGGGCCGTGCGCGCCATGCGGGTGAGGAGATCCCGACTCAACACGGCCGGGGCATCGGTCGCCCTGAGCGTTTCTTCGAGACGCCTCTGCCAGGCTTTCATTTGACCGTCCCGAGGACGCGTTCGGCATACTCGCCGACCCTGAGTTTCATGGCAGTCCATTCGGTCTCGTCGAGGCGCCCGGCCACCCCGGGCTTGAGTGACGGAATGAGCTCAGCCTCACAACGTCCATAGCTCAAGCCGTCGAGATGCGCCCAGAGGACCTGGATGGGATCCTCTCCCCCGAGTTGCGCCCGGTCGACCGCCCACTCGATGAGCTTCGCATCCATCATCCCGGTCTTGCCCCTCAAGAGATCGAGGTCGTAGACATCACGAGGGGTTTCGCGGCCGAGGAGCGCCGACAGTTTGGTCGCGGCAAGCGTGGGTTCATCATAGATGTCGACCCAGAAACGGGCGATCCCGGGCGCGGCCTCCGGCACGAAAGCCTGCTGCACCACCTTCCCGGGCGGCGCACGCTTCGGATCCCGTGAAACTTCAATCTCGACATGGTGCTCCCTCCCCTCCGGCGTCGTGAACTTCACCCTGAAGCGCGGGCTCATTTCGGCCTTGCTGGACTCGGAGACCGTGAGATCCTTGAGTTCAAGCCCCCGTGCCGCGGTCTCAATGGCGCGGCGTACGCTCGCAAATAACGAGTCGGCACTGCGCCTGGCTCCCGTGAAATCGAGGTCGATATCCCGGGTCAGGCGTTCGGGGCCGAAAAGCGTGCGCAAGGCGGTTCCGCCCTTCAGCACAAATCCTGAGTGGGGAGTGTGAAAGAGTGCTCGGGCGAAGCGCTCGAGGAACCGCTCGCGAGGGTCTGCCATTGGCATCCTCTATTAAGTCTATACTGACAATGATATTAGCATAGTAGACTTAATCTTACGGTCTCGTAAACCGGGCCTCAAGGCGGACCTGCCGCAACACGGACATCGGGCCAGCCGGTGGACGCTCAGCTGATGGCCGAGTGCCCGTGCTCGGGGGAGTGATTTTCCCTCAACGGTCCTAACCGGCGCTTTTCCAACCGGGCTCTATGCCTCCGGCATGCTCCAATGTCGGCATGTCGACCACGACTCCCGCCACCACCCTTCTCGGCCTCCTGTTCGCACCCCTCCAACCGTGGCTTGCGGATCCCGAGGTCGAGGAAATCATGGTCAATCGGCCGGACGAGATCTGGGTTGAGTCCCGGGGCCGTTTCGAGTCTCCCGGCCTCGTGCTCCCACCGCTCGCCATCCGCAGCGCCATCACGGCGCTCGGCCGGCTCGCCGGCCGGGATATCGGAACGGGCTACCCGGCACCGGCCTATCTGGACACGCGTTTCGAGGATCTCCGGATCACGGCCGTCTGCCATCCGGTTTCGGTGCGGGGAGATGTGCTCAGCATGCGGAAACCGCAGTCCCGGACTCCCAGCCTGGAAGCCCTCTGTGCCCCGATCGGCCAGCCAGCCTCGCCCGGGCCGGGGAACCGGCCGGGGAACCGGCCGGGGGAGCGGCCGGGGGAGCGGTCCCGTCTTTCGTCCGGGTGGGCGGGCTGGTTCCAGGAGGAGATCCGGGCGCGCAAGAATTTTCTGGTCACTGGCGGGACCTCCTCCGGAAAAACGACGTTTTTGAACGGTCTGCTCACCGCACTTGCGCCGGACGAACGGGTGATCAGCATCGAGGAGACACCGGAACTCCGAATCTCCACGGCCAACTGGGTGTCCCTGGAGGCCCGCGATGCACCGGGACTCGAGGCCCGCTCCCTCGTGCGGCTGGCGCTTCGTTTGCGACCGGACCGCCTCCTGATCGGAGAGGTCCGGGGAGCCGAGGCCTTCGATCTCCTCCTGGCCTGCAATACGGGGCACCGGGGCACGCTCACGAGCGTGCATGCCAACAGTGCGCGGGAAGGTCTCGTCCGCCTCGAAAACCTGGTGCTCACGGCGGGCCTCGACTGGCCCCAGGCGGCCATCCGGAACCAGGTCGCCTCGGCCTTCGATTACGTCGTGCACATGGAGCGGGTTTCCGGTAGGCGGAAACCCGCCGAGATCATGGCGGTGGGCCCCGCACACGCGGAGGGTTACCGCCTGGAACCGGTCCGGATCACGGATCGGGACCGGGTTTGAGACGGTTTTTTTTCCTGGAGATCGCAATGATTGAGAACAGACGTCCTTCCCAGCACCGAAAAATCCTGGGCTTCACGCTGGGGCTCGCCACCGGATGCCTGCCGGTACTGGCCCGGGCCGCCGGAACCTTGCCGTGGGACGGTGTTCTCGAAACCATGGTCGAGGACCTCAGTGGAACCACGGCCCGTCTCGTGGCCACCCTCCTGCTCATCGTCCTGGGCTTTCTCGTGGCCTTCGGAGAAGTGCGGGGATTCCTCAGCCTGTTTTTGCGTGTGGCCCTGGGGCTCAGCCTGGTGTTCTTCGCGAGTGCCTGGCTCAACCTGTTTTTTTCGTGAATCCGCTCATGGACCGGCGTTCGCCGCTTTATCCCGTTCTCACCGAACCCCTGCTCAGCTTCGGAGGGGAACGCCCCCTCGTGGCCCTGAACGGGATTCTGGCCGTCGCGTTCATCGCCGGTGCCGGCTTGTGGTTTCTCGCGCCGGTTTTCTTGCTCCTTCACGGGGGCCTGGTCTACTTGGGCCGCAAGGAGCCCCAGGCCCGCGAAATCTACCTGCGCTATGCCCGCCAGGGCCCCACCTATGATCCCTGGCCCCACGCGGACTGCCGGCGTCACCGTCCATCCGGTTTCGCGCCGGGACTCACTTGCTGCTGATCCCATGCGTGACCTGGAGCGGAAACGTCGCGATTTTCGAAGGTCCTCGCGTCCCTTTTCGGATCTGATCCCGTGGATGCTGCGCCTCGGCGAGGCCGTCTGTGTGCTCAAGGACGGGAGCCTCCTCAGTGCTTACCGGCTGGGCGGCGTGGATGTGGAGTCTTTGGAAAAAGAGGCCTTGCAGGTCGAGACGGCCAGGCTCGAACATGCCTACCGTCTGGCCGGAGTCAACGGGGACTATTGGTGGATCGTCGACCGGAGACGTGAAGAGGGGGTGAGGTCCCCGGCACTGGGCTGGGAGCATCTCGGCCATGACCACCTCGCACGGCCGGGAGTCTCGCGAACGGTTTACCAAAACCGCCATTACCTCGCGATCATGACCCGGCCGCAGGCACGTCGCGATCATTTCTGGCAGCGGGTCGGACTCGAGACCGCGCGCGGCAAAAGCCCGGCCATGGCCCTTTGGATGGCCCTGAAAAGCCAGTTCTCGACTTCGGCCGCCTGGCCGTACAGCACACTCGAGATGACTGAACTCCTGGTCGAGCACGAGAAACGGCTGGAACGCTTTGTGGGCACACTCGCCGGCTGGGACTGGGAGAGGCTCGAGGGATCCCGCCTTCTGGCCTTTCTGCGCAACCGGCTCGCCCCGGACGAACGTTCAGAACTCAGGATTCCCCGGGGGGCCTACCTCGACGATGCATTGCCCGACCGCACCCTCGCGGTGGCCGGGCACCAGTTGCACTGGCCGGAGGGCCCGGAAACGTGGGCGAGTCTCGTGACCCTCAAGGCCTGGCCGCGGATGCATGGCGAGGGGGAGGAACCGGGAACCTATCCGGGCATGCTGGATGCCCTGCTCGAGGTCGAGGGCAACCTGACCGTGAGCCTGGCCTTCCGTCCGATCCCGGCGGCAGCCGCCGAGGCCTGGATCAGCCGGGTTCGAAACCATCACCGGGCGCTCGAGAAGAGCTGGCGGGCGTACCTCCGGGAAATGCTGACCCGGAAGGATGTTCCGGCGGACCGCGAGCAGCACGTTCAGGCCAGCCGGGAAGCGAGCCGGGCCCTCGAGTATCTCCAGGAGGGCCAGTACGGCTACCTCAATCTCAGTCTCGTCTGTTACGGCCCCTCGCCCGAGGCCGCCGATGCCGTCGCCGCCCGGATCGAGGCGGCCGTCCATGCGCTGGGATTCATGGCCCTGACCGAGCGGATGCACGCGCTTTCCGCATGGGCGGGGACCCTGCCCGGCCAGTGGGCGGAGCCCGTGCGCTGGTTTCTGGTTTCGGACGCGAACGCGGCCGACCTGGCCCTGGCCCGCAGCCTGCCGGACGGGCGAGCTGAAAATCCCCACCTGACGGGAGCGGACGGGAAGGCGTTACCGGCGCTCGCCCGTTTCGAAACCCGGCGCCGGACACTCTTTCATTTCCATTTTCACCACGGCCAAAACGGCCATACCCTGATCGTCGGGCCCACCCGTTCCGGGAAAAGCGTTTTTGCGAACTTCCTGATTGCCTGCTGGCTCGGACTGCCGGACACGCAGGCCTTCCTGTTCGACAAGGACCGGAGCGCCGAGATCCTGGTGGCCCTCCTGGGCGGACAGTACCGCGACCTGGCACCCGGACCGACCGGCACTCCCATTCTCAATCCCCTGGACCCACTCGCGGATCCGGAGGGGCGGGCCTGGCTTCACCCCTGGCTCGTGGCCCTGCTCGAGTCGGAAGGCACCCGGCTCGAGCCGGACGATGCCGGACACATCGACCAGGCCCTGGCCGCACTCGCCGCACTGCCCCCTTCGGAGTGGCGGCTTTCGCTCCTGGCGCAGCTTTTGCCCAAGCAATCACTGGTCACGGCGCTCGCACCCTGGATCCAGGGCGGGGCCTTCGGCTGGTGTTTTGACGGATCATCCGGTGACCGGGATGCGCCGGATCGCCTGGCGGCCTTTGAGGTGGGACGGCTGTTCCGCCAGCCCCGGGTCGCCCGGCTCGTTCTGGACGCGCTCTTCCACCGGATCCTTCGGCGGCTGGATGGAAGACCCACCCTGATTTCGGTGGAGGAGGCGTGGTTCATCCTCTCGGATCCCTTCTTTGCCGGCAAGATCGAGGAATGGGTCCGGACACTCGCCAAGAAAAACGCCTTCCTCCTGCGCGTGACCCAGTCGGTCGAGGAACTCTCGCGTCTGCCGGCCGGAAAACTTCTGCTCGAGAACATTCCCACACGAATTTTCCTCCCGAACCCGCAGATCCACGGCCAGCGCGAGCTTTACGCCCGACTGTTCGGTCTTTCGCCCGAACAGATCGCCCGGATCGAGACGGCGGTTGCCGGACGCGACTACTACCTGACCCGGCCCGGCTTCGGGCGTCTTCTCCGCTGTTCCTTCCCACCGGTGGTGTTGGCCGGCCTGCGTTCGGACGCCCGCGCACAGCGCGGTTTCCAACAGGCCCGGGCGGCCCACGCGGACGACTGGCAGCGGGCCTATCTCGGGGAAGTCCTCCATGGTTGATGCCCGTCGCCGACTCGCCTCCCTTGCGCTGGTCCCCTTCGCACTCCTGGCTCGGCCCGCCTGGTCCCTGGCGAGCGGCAGCACGGTTTTCGATCCCCTGAACTTTGCCCGCAATACCGTGACCGCGCTCAATTCGATCCGGAACGTCGAGTGGGAAATCCGGAGCAGCCTGATCCAGTATGAAACGCTCGAGATGGAAATCGCCTCCCTCAGGAATCTGCCATCCGCGACCCTGGCCGCCCTGGGGAGCGTCACCGGCGTCACCCGGACGATTCACGAGTACCGGGTTTTCCTGACTGCGCTCCAGGGGAGCGCGGGATCGCTCCATGCCGGCTACCACCGCCTGCTTTCCCTGAACCGTACCCTGGCTTCGGCCCATCTCAGCTGGAGTCGATACGATCGGATCCTGCGCCAGGGCGTGACCCGGCACGAGGCGGAGGCGGATGCCCAGGTTCACGAGGACAATGCCATCCTCCGCTCGATTGCCAGAAGTTATGCCCGGCTGCGTCTCGTCGAATCCACCCTTCCGGTGGCGAGATCGATGAAGGGCCAGCTCGAGTCCCTGAATGCCTCCCTGGGCGTGGTTGCCCGGGCCGATACCGGCGAACTCGCCGTCCTGGCTGCACTCGAACGGGCCCGGGCGAGTGCGCGGAGCGAGTCTTTGGCCGCGACCTCCGGTTGGATCGGGCGGCACCGGCGGCTGGACCGGCGGGTGCGGAGCCTCACGTCCCGTCTCGCGGCCGGGAACGCCGGAGCGGGACTTGCAGGCTGGCTCGATCGCGAGAATGGGTCACTCAAACCGGTGATTCCGCATCCTCCCCATCCCGGCGTTCCGCCCCCACCCTCATGAGCCTCCACCCGGAAGTCACCGTGCTCCCCACGATGGGTGCCGCCTTGCGACTCGTCTTCCACGAAATCCGGGCTTCCAGCCGGATGATTGCCGACCGCCTGCTCGAGCTCGTGATCGGCGGTCCCTTTTCCCTGTTTTATCTCCTGACCGAACTCGGACTCATCCTTCTCGGCCTGTCCCTTGCACTCTCCGGCCGGGCGCAGGAAAACCTGATTCGTCTGGTCCTCCGCGGCGTCATGGTCTGGGGACTGGCGGCCTGGATCCTCCACGACTACCTCCCGTTGACCCGGGCCTTCGATGGTGGTTTCAATGCGGTCGCGAACGTGATTCTGGGTTCCGGCCACCCCTGGCCGGCCCATTGGTCGGCGGGGGTGCTCGAGGCGGCCACGCATTCCTTCCTGGGTGCGGTCGCGAGACTCTGGCAGTCACTGCCGATTTTCCGGGTGGGATCGGCGATTGAGACCGGATGGACCCGCATCGGAGCCGATCTCATCGTGCTTCTGGACGCCTTCGTGGCCAGTTTTCTCATGGTGATCGTGGTGGCCCTCCTGACCCTGGCCTACCTGGCCTTTGCCGGCGTCTTCTTCATGGGCGTGGCGCTCACGGCGATCGGGGTTGCGATCGGACCGCTGCTCGTGCCCTGCCTCGTCCTGCCCTATCTCGCCGGGCTGTTCCACGGCTGGTTTCGCTATCTCCTGGGGGCCGGGCTCTACAAGATCGTGGGCGCCATTGTGCTCATGATCGCATCCATCCTGCTCTCTTCCTCCATCGCCCAGGTCAATGCCCTCGCGCAGGCACTCGCGGCCCCCACGGCCCGGGGTTCCACCCTGTGGAGCGGCGCCTTGATCTTCGTTTATGTCTTCTATCTTCTCCTGGCCTCCTCCTTCATCCTGCTTCTTTTGCGGCAGGTTCCGGCCATCGTGGGCCATCTCACGAGCGGCCACGGCGGAGCCGGGACGGGAACCTGGAGTGCGCTCGGTTCGCACCTGGGCGGGATCGGGCGTTCCTGGGCGGCGGGGGGCGAATGAGGCGGAGGCGGTTCACTTTCAGGCTGCCTGCGGTCGACGGCAGGAGCTGGCCCGAGGCCCTGGCCGAACGCCGGCGACGATCACCGGGGGAGAGACGGACCCTCGCCCCTCCGGCGGGCTTCGAAGAGCATCCCGTGGCGCTGGTCCTCTGGCTGGGGGCGTGTGAATGGCAGGACCGCCGGATCCGGTTCGGGGTCGGCGTCCTGCTCAGCTTCACCTACCTGATCCATCTCCTCTGCTCCCAGGCGATCCGATGGCTCTGAACGGGATCCCGAGGTTCCGCCGGGCGGCGCCGGATGAGAGCCCGGGTGGGGAGAGGCGCCACCTTCCACCCGACGCGCCGGATGCCGGGCGTTACTTCGAGCGTTTCGCCGCTCCGCTCCTGGCCCGCAACCGGCTCTTCCTGCTGCTCGTCCTGGAAAGCGTGGCCCTCATCCTCCTGGGGGTGGCCTTCCTGTCGCAGGGTCCGGATGGCAACCGGGTGCCCTACCTGGTTCGCGAACACGCCTCCGGTCGGGTGACGGTCCAATCCCTGGGCCAGCTGTCCTTCACTCCCGGACACAACAGTCTGCGTTACTTTCTCGGACGCTGGACGGTCCGTCTGCTGAGCCTCAATCCGGCGCTCACGGCCAGCAGCCTCGCGGCCGACTACGAGTGGACCCGGGGCGCTGCCGTGGGCCAGTTCACCCACTGGGTCCGCACCACCGCACCGCTCGCGGTCCTCACCCGTCATCCGAACCGCGTGCGGACGGTGAGACTCGAGAGCCTGAGCTTTCTTCCCGGAAACGTGGCCCTGATCCGTTGCCGGACCACCCGACGGTCCAACCGGTCCGCGGGGGTCCAGCGGACGGAGTGGGTCCTCACCCTGAACTACCTGATCGTGCCGCCGCGCACCTCGAGCGCGGTCCTCAAGGATCCGATCGGACTTTTCATCACGAACTTCAACATCCAGAGAAATTGGTAAGTCAGCCGGCGGCTCGAAGCCGCCGGCGGGGAGGTCCTGATGCACCTTGGGCGTATTCATCACCGGGCGGCCCTCATCCTGCTTCTGGGCTGGGGCATGATCCTCACCGCTCCCGGGCTCGAGGCCCGGACCTCCGGGGTCTACAGCATCGGCCGGATCGTCCATTTCCATTATCATCCCAACCGGAGCGAGACCATCCTGACCCGTCCGGACGCGGTCACCGACCTCATCCTGCCGGCCGGGGAACATCCGGTCAGCCTGGCCCTCGGGGACACCGTGCGTTGGGTCATCGCCCGGGACGCCCATGACATTTTCATCAAGCCCGTGCGCGCGGGACTCTTCACCTCGGGGACCCTGGTCACCAACCGGCGCCGCTACGAGCTCATTTTCGTGAGTGTCCCGCCCGGCAGTCCCTGGTACCAGGCCGTGAGCTGGCAGACGCGTTCGCTCTGGGCACTCCCGCGAATGCCCTCTCCCCCGGCGCCCCGTCGGCCGAAACCGCCGCTCCCCGCCCGCCCGCCGGCGCCCACCGGTCGGCTCTGGTATCGGAGGCTCCACTTCGACTACCGGATCCACGGCCGGGCGCCGTGGCGGCCGGTCCGGATCTTCGATGACGGGCAGCGGACCTTCATCGAGTTGGGTCGCGGGGTCCAAGACATGCCGGCCCTTTTCGTTCGCCATGGCCACCGCTTCAGCCTGGCGAACTACCGGGTGGCCGGTCGCTGGATCCTTTATCCGCACCGCTTCCGTGCCGCGGAGCTCCAACTGGGCCGGCGGCGGATCCGTCTGGACCGGAGGCGGCGGCATTCACCATGAATCCGGATGCACCCGGGCCCCCCGACTCCGAGGTCCGCCCCCCCCATCGACCCTCGCGACGGATCCATTACTGGATTTTGGGATTCATTCTCCTGCTCGTCACGGCGAGTTTCCTGTTCGTCCGGATCGGCGGCGGGGGGCCAACCCCCACCCCCGGACCCGCCCGCCCGCATCCCTTCCTGCGCCCCGGACCGGGCTGGCTCAGACCGGCGCGGCAGTTCCTGAGCCACCTCGGGCGGCACAGGCCGACCCGCAGGCCCCCTCCGGGACGAGCCGTCCGGTCTCGTCCACCCAAACGGCCGGGACGCGTATTTCCACCGATCACAAAATCCGCCCGGCGGGCTCGTCACCCGGTCTGGGGATCCGGTGGGGTCGCCGGCCGGACCAGCCCGATCCTCGCCTGGTCCGGGCCGGAGCCCCAAGCCTCGCGGCGGCCTCCCCGGAGGCTCGATCAGCTGATCCGGAAGCTCGAGCCGGCCCGATCGGGTGGGGAAAGTCCCGCCCTCCTCGGGCGCATGGCCGGGGCCTGGAAGCGGCAGTCACCGCTTGACCGGGAGGCTTCCTCCCATCGGGCGAACCGGGACTGGCTCCGTCGGGAACGACGGGAGGGTCTCCCGGCGTCCGAAGTGATCCTGCCACCGCCCCGTCATCCGGTCCTCCTGCCGGGCTCGGTGATTCCCGCCGTCCTGCTCAGCGAGATCAATAGCGACCTGCCGGGCATGATCGTGGCGCGCGTCACCCGCACGGTTTTCGATTCGGTGCATGAGGCGGTTTCGATGATCCCGCGGGGCGCCACGCTGGTCGGTTACTACTCGTCCCAGATCGCCCAGGGGCAGACCCGCGTTCTCGCCTCCTTCAGCGAGGTGATCTTCCCCGACGGACGGCGGGTTGCATTGGCCGGCATGCAGGCCGCCGACGCCTATGGGGCATCCGGTCTCCGTGACGGGGTCAACACCCATTTCTGGAAGATCTTCGGTTCCTCATTCTTGATTGCCGCCCTCTCGGCCATTCTGCCCACGAACCAGTCGACGGTCGTGGTTTCACCCGCGATGCCCACGGCCGCCGTCATCGGCCCGGCTGCCGGACAGGCGCTCCTCAACACCTCCCAGGCCATCCTGGGCCGCAACGAGGAGATTCCGCCCACCCTGATCATCCGCCCCGGTTTCCGCTTCCTCGTGATGGTCAGTCGTCCGATTGCGTGGGTGCACGCCCGGGGTCGAACAGGCGGGACTCCTCGAGGAGGACCCGTTCCAGGGACTCCGGTCGGCCGAAGCCATGCCCCTCGTCTTTGAATTCAATGTAGCGCACAGGGGCCCCGGACGCCTTCAGCCGCGCGACGAAACGCCGGGTGCCCGGGGCCGGAACCACGGGATCGGCACCCCCCTGGAAGATGAGGTAGGGGATTTTGGGCAGGGCCTCCACGTGGTGGTCGGGGGAACGGGCCCGGGTCGTGGCCCGGTTCGATTCGGGGGGGCCGATCAGGAAGTGGCCGTAGTGAGACTCGAACTTGGGGGCGTTTTGTTCCAGGACGATGAGATCCGTGACCGGGTAGAGCAGGCTTGCAGCGCGGAAGCCGGGAAAGCGGAGAAGGGTCCGGAGTGCGGTAAATCCCCCGGCACTGCTGCCGGCGAGGTAGAGGCGGGCGGGATCCGCGAGCCCGGTCTCGATGAGAAAACGAGTCCCCCACTCGATGTCGCCGGCATCGAGGACTCCCCAGCGGCCGGCCAAAGCCTCGCGGTAGGCCCGCCCGAATCCGCTGCTGCCCCGATAGTTGATGTCGCACACGGCGAGCCCGCCTGCCCGCCAGTTCGCAATCCGGACATCACGGGCGAGCGTGGCCATGGCGGTGGGTCCGCCGTGGCAGCGGATGACACAGGGATAGGGCGGCCGGCCTCGGGGCCGGTAGAAGAAAGCGTGGACCGGCTGACCATCCGGTCCGGCAAAGCGGAGCCGGCTCACCGGACCGCTCGGGCGGAATTCGGTTCCCCCGCCGCGGACGATGCGCATTTCAGTCCGGCTGTCCCCGGACCAGGACACGAGGGCCGAGGCCCGATCCGGCCGATTCAGGAGGGCCGCGGCCCGCTGACCACGGACGGTGAGCGGGTAGAGGTCGCCTGGGGGCAGCGGGAGCCGGATGGCGGGGCCGGATCCCGGCTTCCCGATCTGCCAGAGTTCGCTTCTGGCCTTCCGGACAAAGGTCGCTGCGAGACTCCCGTCTGACCAAAGTCCGTAGCTCGACTGTCCGAGGTTCCAGGGAAGCCGGCCGAGCTCGGCCCGCAACCGGCTGAGGCACTGGATCCCCTGACGCGGATGCCAGCGGTAGAGGTTCGGAAAACCGGTCCGGTCGGAGACGAAGTACAGCCAGCCCCCCTTCCCCCACACCGGTTCGATCACCATCTCGTGCTTCCCGCCGGCGACCTCATGGCTTTCGACGAGCCGACCCGCCCGGTCCAGGCGTCCGATACGGAGCCGGGTGCCCTGCCAGGGCATGCGTGGGTGATCCCATTCGATCCAGGCCAGACGGGTTCCGGTGGGATCCACCCGCGGGGCCAGGTAGAAATCCGCTCCCTGGCACAGGAGACTGAGTTCGCGACGCCGGGTGTGCCAGTATCCGATCCGGTGTTCCGGCTCCCCACCGTGCCGCTCCCGTTCCACCACGCAGAAGAGGAGATCCGGGTCCGGATGACCGGACAGATCCCCGTAGCGGTCGGTGGGATGTCCACCGATCCGGATGGGACGGCGGTCTGATCCGAGCCGGTGGAGCGCGCCTTCCCGGTCATCCACGAAGAAGACGCCGCGCACCGTCGGCAGGTAGGCCCCCCCGCCGTATTCGTAGACCCGGCTCCGGATGCCCCAGCCGGGAGGCATGAGCCGCTCGGGAACACCGCGTCCTTCCCGGTACAGCACCCAGCGTCCTTGGTCGGTGGCTGCAGACTCGAGCCAGAAGAGGTCATGGGGACCGAAGCGGGGCTCGGCGAGCCGGGGCGACAGCAGATTCACCGGCCGGGACCCGGTCTGTGGGCGGGACATGGGGATCCGGCTCACGTTTCCGGAAAACCGTCTTTGAGCGCCTGGGCGATCCGGGCCATGCGGCGGTTGGCGAGGGCGGCCCGTTTCTGATCGGGCGTCCAGTCATACTCCCCAGGTTCAAGACGGATTGCGGCCAGGGCCGGTGCGAGCCGGGAGAGGAAGGCTTCCTGAGGGTAGGGGTCCGCCTCATGTCCCCGCCGCCCGCGGAAGTCCGCGGCACAGGCGGCGAGCACCGGATCGAGGAGCGCGGGATTCTGGCGGTAGGGAAGCTGCGACAGCCAGCCATCGAGGCTTCTGGCATCCTGATCGGGGGCACGGTGGATCTCGAGATGCCAGCGGGTCGTGAGTTCCGCGACCAGCCGGAAGGTGTGGGGGACACGGAGCCGGGCGTTGAGTTCGCGCACGACGGCGAGCCCGGATTCGGCATGGCCGGGATGGTGGGGCCAGCGGGCGGGATCGGTCCGTCCCTTGCCGAGATCGTGGACGAGGACCGCGTAGGCCACGAGGGGATCCTTGGATTTTCGGGCCACGGCCGCGAGCGCGAGGAGGAGATGTTCGCCGGTATCGATTTCGGGATGTTCCTTGGGATCCTGCGGGATGCCGAACAGGCAGTCGATTTCCGGAAACAGGATCTTGAGTGCACCCACCGCCCGGAGCGTCTGGATGTAGGTTTCCGGATGATCGGTGGCCAGTGCCCGCCGGGTTTCCTGCCAGATCCGTTCGGGGACGAGCGTGGTGAGCTCTCCCGATTGGCTCATGGACGCCATGAGACTCCGGGTTTCCGGGGCGAGGCGGAATCCCAGGGCCTGGAAGCGGGCGGAAAAACGTGCCACCCGGAGCAGGCGGAGCGGGTCCTCGACGAAGGCCGGCGAGACGTGCCGGAGCAATCGCGATTCGAGATCCCTCACCCCGCCGTACGGATCGATGATCTCCCCGCCGGGTCCCTCGGCCATGGCGTTGATGGTGAGATCACGGCGGGCCAGGTCGGAGACGAGGCTCACCTCGGGGCCGGTCTGGAACCGGAATCCACCGTGACCGATCCCGCTCTTCCGCTCGGAGCGGGCGAGTGCGTATTCCTCACGGGTTTCGGGATGCAGGAAAACGGGAAAATCCCGTCCGACCGGCCGGAATCCCCGTTCGATCATCGCGGCGGGGGAGGAGCCGACCACGACGTAGTCCCTCTCCCCGACGGGCAGGCCGAGCAGGCGGTCCCGGATGGCGCCACCGACGAGATAGATTTCCACAGCGGTCTCAGAAATCCGGCACCGGCGCCTTGCGGGGGGCCGGGACGTGAACGGCCTTCACGCGCCCCGACGTCCGAGATAGGCCGGTATGCGGTTGCGGAAAGGCTTGGGGGTGATGCCCAGCATGGAAAATCCATCCGCCTCCGGTCCGGCTGGCGCACGGGAGAGGGCGTGAAGCGAGCGGTAGTTGTCGAGCGTGAAGGGCGGGTGGGGCATCCACTGGAGGAGGGCGCCCATGAGCCAGGAGGCCCCGTCGGGCAGGCCCACGACGAGACGGGAGACGCCCAGGGTCTCTGCAATGGCTTCCACCACGCCCTTCAGGGTCATGGTCTCGGGACCCTCGAGGTTCATGGCGCGATCGGGCACGCTCGCGCCGTCGACGAGCATCCGGAGCACCCGGACGACGTCTGCGATGTCGACGGGAGCAAGTGGCGTCCTTGGGCAGGCCAGGGGAAGGATTCCGGGCGACCACTTGAGGAGGCGTGCGAAGCGCTGGAGGAAGTCATCGTCGGGCCCGTAGATCACCGAGGGGCGCACGATGTGCCAGTCGAGCCCCGAGCGCCGGACCCGCTCCTCG
>JAKARN010000320.1 GCA_021828425.1 Pseudomonadota bacterium
GAAACCGTTTTTCCGGCGGTGGTTCCGCGTTTCCGCGAAATGGGGCGGGTCGCGGACCAGGGACTGGATGAACGGGAGGATCAGGAAACCAACCGGGACGTTGATCAAAAAGACCCAACGCCAGCTCATGTGGTCGGTGATCCAACCGCCCAGAGTGGGGCCGATGGCCGGTGCGAATACCACGGCCATCCCGTACAGGGCGAAGGCCATCCCGCGCTTTTCGGCGGGGGCCGCATCGGAGAGGATCGCCTGGGCGTTGGGCTGTAATCCGCCACCGACGAGCCCCTGGATGGCACGAAACAGGATCAGGGAACCCAGCGTGGGGGCAAGTCCGCTCAGGAGCGAGGCAATGCTGAAGGCACCCACACTCGCCATGAAGTAGCGTTTGCGGCCGAAGGTGGCGGCCAGCCATCCGCTGAGGGGGAGGATGATCGCGTTGGTGACGGTATAGGAGGTGAGGACCCAGGTCGCCTGGCTCTTCGACGCGGAGAGACTGCCTGCGATATGGAGGAGCGAGACATTGGCAATCGAGAGGTCGAGCACCTCCATGAAGGCGGCCATGGCCACGACCGGGGCAATGGCCCAGAACCGGACCGGCCGGGCCTCGGACGGATCCAGTTTGTCGGTCGAAAGGGCAGGGGCGGCTTCCACGGGGGCTCTCGGGATGGTGAACCGGAGCCCGTAGCCGTCCACTCGGGGGCGGTGATCCTCGGGGCCGGTCTAGGGAAGTCCGGATAGTAGCGGATTGGTGAGGGGGAGGCAAGCTGCAAGGCCAAACCAAGGGGCCAATCTGGACCTCGGAGCGGGAGTGGTTCCGACTCGTTACATCAACTGATAGGAAGACAGAAAAACCCCGCTACCCGTGAAGCACCCCACAAAAACACGGGCGGTCATCCTTCCTCTCCAAACAGGCCAGCCAGCGCCGGGGTTCGTTACACGGGCACCACGTCCTCCCATGGTCAGCCTCTCCTTGGCGGCGGGAGGAGGGCGTGCGCAAGAAGCGGATAAGCTGCTAACATTGGGTGGAAAACCAAGCGAAGGGTGTGTCTTGCGAGCACCTCTCTCGTGCTCGCGACCGCCCGTTGAGATCTTCCATGACAGGCTGGAGATTGCCCATGCGAGTGCGTGCTGCTTCGATGCTGGTCTTTGGGGCGGCTTTTGCCGCATTCGGATGTGCCGTGGTCGAGGCGATGCCGGTATCCGGAATCGCCCATGTGCCCGCCATTGATTATCAAGCACTCAAATGGCGCTTGATTGGCCCGTTCCGCGCCGGTCGCGTTCTTGCGGTGGCTGGCGTGCCGGGAAACAGCCGGGTTTTCTACTTTGGCTCCGTCGACGGTGGCGTATGGAAATCGGAAAACGCCGGGCGTACCTGGAAGCCGATTTTTGACCACGAACCGGTGGGTTCCATCGGCGCGATCGCCGTCGCGCCTTCCAATCCGGACATCATTTATGTTGGCACGGGCGAAGCGGACATGCGTTCGGATATCGCCCAGGGCGATGGGATGTACAAGTCCACCGACGCGGGACGGCACTGGACGCACCTGGGATTGGCCGGCACCCGGCAGATTGCCCGCATCATCATCGATCCACAAAACCCCGATATCGTATTCGTCGCCGCTCTCGGCCATCCCTATGGCCCGAACGCCGAGCGCGGCGTGTTCCGTTCGCTTGATGGGGGCCGGCACTGGCAGAAGGTGCTCTACCTCAACGAGAACACCGGTGCTGTCGACCTGGCGTTCAAGCCCGGAGATCCCCAGACGATCTATGCGGCACTGTGGCAGACCCGGAGGCCGCCCTGGAGCGTCTATCCCCCATCGAATGGACCCGGCACCGGCCTCTACGTCTCCCATGACGGCGGCACCCATTGGATGCCCATCCGGGGGCACGGCTTCCCGGCCCGTCCGGGTCGCATTGGCCTCGCGGTCGCACCGACCCGGCCGGATTGGCTTTATGCGATCGTCGGTGGCACGTGGAGGACCGGGGGTCTTTATCGCTCGGAGAACGGCGGGGCAACGTGGCGGCACCTCTCGCGGGATCCCCGGATCACCCAGCGCTGCTGGTACTTCTGTTCGCTGACGGTGGATCCGGCAAATGCCGATCGTTTGTACGTGATGGATACCATCGTGCTGCGCTCCAATGATGGTGGAAAGCACTTCATTGCGCTCAAGGGGGACCCCACGGGCGATGACTACCATCAGCTGTGGATTGACCCCACCGATCCCCATCGCATGATCTTGGGCAGCGACCAGGGCACCGAGGTCACGCTCGACGGTGGCAAGACCTGGAGCACCTGGTACAACCAACCGACCGCGCAGGTCTACAAGATCAGCACGGACCATCGCTTCCCGTTCTGGGTGTACGGCTCGCAACAGGACTCCGGGTCGTTTGCGCTGCCGAGTGAGACTATTGGTTACGACGGCATCACGATGGAGAATTTCCGCGAGATCACCCCTGGCGGGGAGAACGGGAATGTGGTCCCTGATCCGGAGAATCCCAACATCATCTTTGGTGACGGGACGGGGGAGACCACCTCCGTGCAGAGGCTCAACCTGCATACCGGGCTCGTGCGCGACGTCGATCCGATGCTGGCATATCCCAACGCCCGGTACCGGACGGACTGGACGCTGCCTTTGGTCTTCTCTCCATACAACCACAAGACCCTCTATTTCGCGAACCAGTATCTGTTCAGCACCAACGACGGCGGGTTGCACTGGACACGGATCAGTCCGGATCTGAGCCGCAAGAACCCGGGCGTGCCGCCGAACCTCGATCCATCGACCGCGAAGGACAACATCGACATCGGACCGCGCCGGGGTGTGATCTACTCGATTGCGCCCTCACCGTTCAGCGGCCGGGTGGTCTGGGTGGGAACGGACGACGGCTTGGTCTGGCGTACCCGGGACGGTGGCGCGAAGTGGATCAATGTGACCCCGAAGGCCCTGACTCCCTGGTCCAAGGTGGCGGGGATTGAGTTGTCGCGTTTCCACCGCGACACGGCCTACCTGGCGATTGACCGTCATCGCCTCGATGATGAGACGCC
>JAKARN010000321.1 GCA_021828425.1 Pseudomonadota bacterium
GCCTGGATCGGGGGGTCCGGCAGAGTGCGCTCTACAGCCGCTTCGTCTCCCGTGCCCAGGTGGTGGAATGCTGGCCGCCGGATCCGGTCCGCTGGAATGCGGAAGTGGAACGGCGTGCCCGCGAGCACAAGGTGGCGTTCGGTCCCGGCGGCGGTGAACTCCTTGCGGCACTGACCGAGGGAAACCTCCTGGGACTCGAGGCGGCGCTCCAGGTCCTCGAGCTCGACGAGCCGGATCACCCCGTGACGGAATCCGAGGTGGCCGGGGTGCTCGGTGCCTCCGCGCAGTATGGACCGTTTGACCTGGCCGAGGCCGCCTTGAGTGAGAATCCCGGACGGGTCTTCGAGATTTTCCGGACCCTGGCGGAGACGACCGGGGAGTGGCCACTGGTTCTCGGGACCCTGGTTCACGAGATCCATGCCGTGCTTGGTGCCGGAGGATCACAGGCCCCGCCCCGCAAGCAAAGCTTGTACGAAAAGGCGCGGCGGCGCGGCCGTCCGTTCTGGTACCGTCGGCTGGAGGAGGCGGCCCGGGCAGACCTCGTGGTCAAGGGCCGAAAGCCCGGCCGGGCCGGAGAGACCCTCCTGAGGCTCGTCCTGCACATGAGCGGTGTTCCCGGGATCGGAGAGCGGGCATGAGGCACGTGGGGCTTTTCGGTGGCTCTTTCGATCCTGTCCATGTGGGCCATCTGCGTGCAGCGATCGAGGTGATGGAGCATCTTGGACTGGATGAGCTGCGTTTCATTCCCTGTGCGCACTCACCGGGGAAACCTCCCCCGCGAGCCTCCGGCCGCCTCCGGCGGGACTGGCTGGAGCTCGCGATGGGGGACCGGCCGGGATGGATTCTGGATGATCGCGAGTTGCGACGGGAGGGCGTGAGCCATACGGTCGAGACGCTCCTCGGGATCCGGGAGGAGGAGCCGGAGAGCCGGCTGTACTGGATCGTGGGCTCGGATGCCTTCTCGAACCTGCACCAGTGGCGGGAGGCCGACCGTCTGGGCCGTCTTGCGCATTGGATTGTTCTCCTCCGCCCCGGTTTCCCCCCCGTACTCCCCGAGGAAGCCCCCGGCTGGTGCCGGACGGGGAGGACGGAGGATCCCGCGAGACTGAGACAGGATCCGGCCGGGGATGTCCTCTACCTTCGGGTGACCGCACTCGGCATTTCGGCCACGGCGATCCGGGACCGGATCCGCCGGGGGCTCGCTCTCGATTATCTCGTCCCGGACTCTCTTCAGGATGCCCTCGCACGGGCGGCCTGCTATGATCCACCCTGAGAAAGCCATCAGCACGGCGCAATGGCTTGAGCAGCTCGAAACGCTGATCCGGGACCACCGTGGTCACGAGATCGTCCGGCTGGATGTCCGGGGACTCACGACCCTGGCGGACCATTTCCTGATTGCCAGCGGGACTTCGGATCGCCAGTTGCGAACCCTGGCGGAGCGGATCCGGGATGCGGCCCGGGAGGCCGGTCGACCAGTGATCGGCAGCGAGGGAGAACGGACCGGCGGCTGGATCCTGGTCGATCTCGATGACGTGATTGTCCATCTCATGCTGCCCGATCTCCGACGGTTTTACCAGCTCGAAAAACTCTGGGGCTGGTCCGAGCCGGTCGAGGGTCTTCAACCGGACGGGTGAGACGGTTCCTCCTCCCTTGGGGCTGGCTTTTCGGCTTGGGAGAGCCTGCTCAGTGTGCGACAATCCCTCCTGTCACGTGACTGGAATGTGGGCCCGGAACCCCGGGTTCGCCCAACTCTGAGCGAGAGCTGATGGATTCGAAGCCTGCCATGCGACCCCGACGCCTCTGGATCCGTGTCCCGGCGGGGCTCGTGGCGGTTGCGGTGATCGGCGCGGCCACTGGCGTGGGCCTGTTTCGTCTCGCGGCACTCACCGTTCCGGCCTACCGCCGGGAGGTCGAAAGCTGGGCTTCCCGGGTCATCGGCGTGCCGCTCGCCATCCATGCCATGGAAGCTCGCTGGAGCGGACTCGGTCCCGAACTGGTCCTGGATTCCGTGGTGCTCCGGGTTCCTCACCGGGGTGCTCCCCTGGCGCGTGTCCGCCAGATCGTGATTCATCTGTCGATCCCGGTCATGGTGGAGAACGGAAGATGGCTGCCAAGTGGCGTGACTCTTCGCGGATTCCATTTGACCCTTCGGAGGAGCGCGGCCGGACCGTGGATCCTGCCCTGGGCGGGCGTGCCGGGATCCCGACTGCCTTCGCTGGCCGGCCTCGTCGCGTTCATTGCCCGGGATGCCCGCCTGGAGTTCCGTGACACCGTGATCCGGCTGGTATCCACCGGGAAAAATCCTCCCACCCTGGTTCGGGTTTCCCGCTTCCGGATCTCGGTGCGGGATGACCGCTACCGGGTGAGGCTCAAGGCACGGGTGTCTCCCCATGGTGTCCGGATGCTTGATTTCGCAGCCCATGGCCGAGGTCCGCGAACGGATCCCGGCCTCTGGCACTGGCATGTCCGGGGCCAGCTTTTGGACCTTGACCCGGAGTTCCTGCCCCCGCTCGGAGTGACCCTGCCGGTCCGTGGGCTCGCAAGGAGCCGGGTCTCGCTCCTCTTCGAGGGTTCCGGGGTGGGGCGCCATCCTGCCCGTCTCCGGGGATCCCTCGAGGTGACCGGGCTCGGCCCGGAAGGTCGTGCGAACGCGCTTGGGGCAGGGCCCGCCCGGATTCGGACGGGATTCACGGTCGACTGGGCTCGCGGGCAAGCCGTTCTTTCCCCCTTGGTCGTCGTCCGTCCGGGTCATCCGCTTCGTCATGAGGATCTCGAGATCGGCTGGACGATGACGCATCCTGGAGAGGCCACCTATCGGCTCCGGGCCGGCCGGTTTTTCCTGGGGACGCTTGATCCCTTCCTGCCGCTGATCCGGCAGTTCCCGGCGACCCGCGCGGTGGCTGTCCTTCTCGGCCATGTGAAACCCCAAGGCCAAATCGACGGTCTGGTCTCCCGGATCGCGGTTACAAAAGGCGGTTGGGGTGTGCGTTCGGCCTCGGCACGTTTCACGGAAGTGGGCAGCTCGGCTTGG
>JAKARN010000322.1 GCA_021828425.1 Pseudomonadota bacterium
GGAGAACTCGAAGTGCCAGCGATCCCCCCTAGTCCCAAGTGCAGTGGAGATCTTCTGGGTTACGGACCCGGAAAACCAATCGCTTTGTCATTCAATGACGCCCGGTAGCGAAAGACGGGCCAACCCACCTGGACTCAGAGCGTACTCTGGCTCTTCTGGAGTTCCTTGGGGTTGACGCGGACATGTCCGACCCGTTCGAGCTCGTTCAGGAAAAGCTGCATCTCGAAACCGGATTCCGCGCCTTCCTCGTTTTTCGTCCACGACGAGAGACCCGGACCGTCCAGCACTTTCGGGCCGGGGATTTTGACAGGGCCGGCCTCGACCACAATCTCATCCCCCGCCGCACCCAGGGAGGAGACGTGGATCGTCCACGGCCCGGCCGCCGGATTGGGCATGCGGAACACAGAGGGGGCCAGTGCCGACGGGAAACCCGCGGGTGGCGGAGCACTCCGGACCAGCCGGACGGGACCCTGGACCGGTTCTCCCGCCACGCGGGTCAGGTCCGGTTCCTTCGCAAGGAGGCGGGCTGCCGCCTGCGCAGCCTGATGGGCAGCCTGGCGGGCGGCCCGGGCCACGAGCTGCCGGACGAGGATCGGACGGACCTCAGGGAAGGGTTTCGGACGGGCCGGAATACGCCGGATGACGCGCAAGACCAGGGCCCGGTTACCCGGCAGGCGGACCGGGGCACTGTTCAAACCACCCCGGAGCACGCTCGGGGTGAAGATGGCCCGGATCACCGCGGGCTCGGCAGCCAACCCCTTGCCTCCGGCCGGCGTGATGCCCGCCATTTCCTGAACTGGAAGACCGAGGGTCCGGCCCACAACCGCGAGCGAGCTGTCGTTCTCGAACGCCAGGTTGCCCATCTCGTGGACGAGATGGTGGTAGAGGCGGATCTCCGCGTGCTTCCGGTATCGCGCAACGAGTTTCGGCCGGGCCGCCTGGAAGGACAGGCGCCGGCCGGCCCGGATCCCGCGCAGCTTGACGATCTCGTAACCGAAGGGAGTGGTGAGCGGCCCCCGCACGGCGCCGACCTTCATGTGACGGAGCGCGCGGGCCATCGCGGGAGGGACTTCCTTGGGCGTGATCCAGCCGAGGGCCCCTCCCCGCGCGGCGGTCTCCGGATCCTCGGAATCCTTGCGGGCCAATAGAGAAAAGTGGGCACCGTGCCCAAGTGCCGCAAGAAGCCGCAATGCCCGCTGGCGGGCCGCTTTCCGGGACGCCGGGATTGAACCGGAACGGATCAGGATCATGGACACCTTCCACTGGGGGGGCGTCGTGTACCGGGATTCCCGTTCCGCATACAGGGTGAGGAGGTCATTCAGGGTCGGATGGATGCGGCCCGCCAGATCCTGGGCGCTGAGGAGGACATAGGAGACCGTGACTTCTTCGGGGTTTTCGAAGCGGGACTTTTCGCGACGCCAGGCCGCCTGCAGCGCGGCCGGGGTGACCGCGGTCCGGGCCTGTGCCAGAAAGCGGCTCGCGGGAATCTCGATCCAGCGCACCGGACGTGATTCGTGGGCATAGCGGTAGCGGTTCCGAACGGAATCCGGGGGCAGGAAGGCGGTGCCGGCGATGCCCGCCTCGAGACGGTTCAGGAGAAGCGATTCACGGATCTCGTTCTTGAAGGCCGCCGGGGCGAGGTTCTGCTCGTGGAGATAGTCCTCGTAGAGACCCATCGAAAAATGGTGGTTCTCGCGGAATGCCGGGATCGTCCGGATGGCGTGGGCAATATCCCCCTGGCTGACCCGGATTCCGTCGTTCCGGGCCCGGGCGAGAAGCAGGGTTTTCTGGACCAAGGCTTCGAGGGCCTGCTGCCGGATCAGGTGGATCTCGCCTGCGTTGGGCGTGAAACGGGATCCCATGATTTCGGTCAGGCGGGCGTACTGGGACTCGAAGGCCTGTTCGAGCTGGTTGGAACCGATCGTGATGCCATCGACCTTGGCGACGTAGTTCCCGCCGATGATGCTCGGATAGTCTTGCACACCCCAGAACATGAACGGGACGCCCACGACCACGAGAATGACCCAGAGAACCCACTTGCTCGCACGTTCACGCAATGAATCCAGCATGACTCCGATCCCGGGTGAATTTCAGAACGCACCCAAACGACGACCGTCTCTTTCAAGCCGGCCAATGGCGGAGTGGACGGGACTCGAACCCGCGACCCCCGGCGTGACAAGCCGGTATTCTAACCAGCTGAACTACCACTCCGCCCCGACTGGTGGGTGCTGAGGGAATCGAACCCCCGACTTTCGCCGTGTAAAGGCGACGCTCTACCGGTCTGAGCTAAGCACCCTCAGGTCAGCCTATCAGTTTAATGCATCCTTCATGGGTTTGCTGGGCTTGAAGCCGAGCGAACGGCTGGCCGGAATGCTGATCGTGGCTCCCGTCTTGGGATTGCGTCCGGTACGCGCCTTCCGGTTCTTCACATGGAAGGAACCGAAGCCGACTAGGGTGACCGCATCACCCTGGCACAGGGCAACGGTCAGACTCTCGATGACCGCATCCAGCACGCGGGTGCATTCGGCCTTCGAGAGATCCGTACGACTGGCGACTGCATCAATGAGTTCTGATTTATTCATAGGGATGACTTCCTCTCGTCGTGGGGGGACAACCGGGACTGGTTCTGGAACCCAGCTCGTCCGTCGGTGACCCGGTTCGGTTCCCGGGTCGTGACTAGTTTTATACTTGCCCCGCCGGACGCTGTCAAATCGAACGCATCAATGCGCTCGCGGCGACTCCACCGTTTCGGGCGAGGGTGGCGCAGGTTCCGCCAGGAGCCCGGGGGAAGCCCCCCCCGGTTCGTGGAGCGGAGCCGGCATCTCGGTCAGGGCCATGGTCCAGACCTGATCGATCCAGTTGACCGGGCAGATCTCGAGCCCACCCTTGATTGTCTCCGGGATCTCGGCGAGATCCTTGACGTTCTCCTCGGGGATGAGCACCGTGGTGATCCCCCCGCGGTGGGCGGCCAGGAGCTTCTCCTTGAGTCCCCCGATGGGCAAGACTTCTCCCCGCAGGGTGATTTCCCCG
>JAKARN010000323.1 GCA_021828425.1 Pseudomonadota bacterium
GGAGAACCCCCGTCCGGATGGGGAATCCACAGCCCCCGGGTTCCGGAACGCGGTTCTGCCCCGAATTCGCGCACCGCAAGATCGTATCCCCAGCGGCAGAAACCTCCTTCGGTATATTTCATGATGTTGCCCTTGTGCACCAAGGTCACCGACCGTCGTCCGTGTAGTAGCGCTTCCCGGACCGCTTTCCGGATGAGCCGTTCCGATCCTTCCCGGGATACGGGCTTGAGACCGAGGGCCAGGCTCCCCGCAAACTGGGGGCGGGGCACACCCATGGTTTTTTCCAGGAAATCCAAGAGTGTCTTGACCGAATCACTTTCCGCGGGCCATTCGATGCCCGTATAGATATCTTCCGTATTTTCCCGGAACACGATCATGTCGACGGATTCCGGGTGGCGCATCGGCGTCGCCACGCCGGGGAAATAACGGATGGGTCTCACGCAGGCGTAGAGATCAAGCACCTGCCGAATGGTGACATTGAGGGATCGCCAGCCCTCCCCGACCGGAGTCGCAAGCGGTCCCTTGATCGAAACGACCTCGTCCCGCAAGGTCTCCAGTGTGGAGGATGGCAGCGGATTGCCTTTCGGGTCTTGTCGGCGGGCGCGCTCGCCAGCCAACACCTCGTGCCAGACCAGCCGACGGGAGTCACCATAGGCCCCGAAGACTGCCGCATCGACCGTTTTACGGCAGACGGGACCGATGTCAGAACCAATCCCGTCACCTTCAATGAACGGGATGCGTGGGAACGCGGGAACCTGGAGGCGGCCTCCGGGTAGCACACCGATTTTTTCTCCCCTAAGGTCGAGGCGCATGACACCATCCCGTTTCGCGGTGGAAAGGTTGCGGAGGGTCCGTAAATTTTACCTGATGCCCAGCCTGGAAGTATCCATCCGGCCCCCGGGGTGCGTCTTTTTGGGCAATCCCCTAAGATAGGACATGACTCAAGAGCCTGAAAACCCGGCTTCTCCGCTTCGGACAATCGCCGGATTGCTACCCTCGATTGAAACGTGGGATGGCGCCGGCGTCCGGATTCGCCGCAGTATTGGCCAGCGTTCCGGACTTTACCAGGATCCCTTCCTGATGCTCGACGAGTTCGGAACCGACCAACCGCAAGAGTATATTGCCGGCTTCCCCTCGCATCCGCACTGTGGCTTTGAGACCGTGACCTACCTACTGGAGGGCCGACTCCGCCACGAGGATCACCTGGGTCACCAAGGAACGCTCGAGGCCGGGGGTGCGCAATGGATGACGGCGGGCCAGGGGATCGTGCATTCCGAAATGCCGTTGCAGAAGGAAGGTCGACTGCGGGGATTCCAGCTCTGGATCAATTTGCCGCAATCCAGAAAGCGGGTGAAAGCCAGTTACCGGGATCTTGGGCAAGCGGAGATCCCGACCCGCGAATGGGGTCCGGGCTGCCGGCTCCGCCTGCTCTCCGGCCGGATCTCGTGGCAGGAACGGACCCTTGAGGGACCGCTGTCTTCTCCGGTCACGGAACCTTGCATCGCGGACGTTGCACTCGAACCGGGATCGATCTTTGCCTGCTCGGTCGGACCCTCTGCACGGGTCCTGCTTTACCCGTATGAGGGAAGTCTTGCGGTGGGAACCCACCCCCCCTCACAGTGGGCCATGCCGTCCGTCCTCATCATCACGGCTCCCGGCCCGGCTGTCGCCTGCCTGGCCGGTCCCGCCGGAGCCCGAGCCTTGTTCATGACCGGGCAACCGCTCCATGAACCGATCATCCAGTACGGGCCTTTTGTAACGAACACGCGGGAGGAAATGGAGAAGGTTCTCACCGACTACCGGAGCGGGCATTTCCCCCCTTTATAGGCCCGCCCCTCCACTTTTGTCACTGCTCAGCCGGCAGCGGGGGACTTGTCGGTCGCGAGGTAGGAATAGAACACAGGGACCACATAGAGTGAGAACAGGGCTCCAATGGCCAGACCCGCTGCAATGACCAGCCCCATGTCAAAGCGACTGACCGCTCCAGGGCCCACTGCGAAAATCAGCGGCACCGCGCCAAAGACCATCGCACCCGTGGTCATGAGAATCGGACGCAAGCGGATACTCGAAGCCTCGACAACGGCCCGGATGCGGTCGAGCCCCTCGTTTTCCTGAATCGTATTGGCGAACTGAACGATCAGGATGCCCTGTTTGGTGATCAGTCCGATCAAGGTGACGAGCCCCACTTCCGTATAGATGTTGATCGTAGCCGCCCCGTAGTACATGAACACGAGCGCACCCGAGATTGCCATGGGTACGGTGATCATGACAATCAACGGATCCCGGAAGCTCTCGAACTGCATGGCCAGGAGCAAGTAGACCAAGATCACAGCCAAAAGAAAGGTGATCAGAAAGGTATTGCCCTGTTGCATGAATTGCCGGGATAGTCCGGCATAATCGTAACTGAAGCCCCGGGGCAAGATCTGACGGGCCAGGCCTCGCAGGTAGGACAAGGCTTGGCCCAGGGTCACCCCCGGTGCCATCACCCCTTCCACGGTCGCCGAGTTCAATTGCTGGAACTGCGGCAGGAACTCCGGTTGGGTCACTGCGTGTGCTGAAACCAGTGTGGACAGCGGGATCAACGCGCCCGTTCCCGTTGGAATGTAGTAACGTCCCAACATCTGGGGATAAGCCCGATAGCGATCCGACACCTGGGGAATCACCTTGTAGCTCCGTCCATTCAGATCGAAACGGTTGATGTAGTTGCCGCTGAGCAGTGGGCTCAGGTTGCCGCTCAGCTCCGCCATGGTGATGCCCATGCTGGCCGCCAGGTTGCGGTGGATTTTCAGCCGGACCTGGGGGTTGTCGTAACGGAGATCTTTGGTCAAGAACAGAAACCGGTGGCTTTGCATGGCCCGGCCGATCATTTCCGAGGCCAGATGGTCAAGCGTGAGGTAGGACCCGCTCGTGGTCAACACGAACTGGACCGGAAAACCGGTAGGCGAGCCGGGCAGCGTGGGTTTTTGGAAGGCCGCGGCCTGGACACCGGTCAGTCGGTTGAGTTTCGCCTGCAAGGGAGCAGATCGG
>JAKARN010000324.1 GCA_021828425.1 Pseudomonadota bacterium
GCTCGTGATCTCGGTTTCAGCCCGGAGGCGGAGTTTCGCGACCGGACTCAAATGCAGTTCATCGCTCTCCTCATGCGGCAGGGGGCCAGCCGCCTCATCCTCTAAGGCGGGATGGCCATTCGGGTGCTCTACGCAAGCATGCGTCTCGCCTAAGGATGTAGATTTCGACTGTGAAGACAACGTCTCACAGCAGTCCATGCAGACTCACATGAACAAGGCACTCTCGCAGGCGGCCCGACTTGTGGGCCTGAGAGGGGTGGAGGTCACCCAGACGAAACGGGTCGAGTGCTCCGTCCGGTGGCGGATCAAAGCCGTTTGAAACACCGATTGCATACCGTATTCCGCCGTTCAATGTCCGCGTATACGGATCGGCCGCAATGGCGGGCGGCAAGGTAAACGCGTTACTGAGCGAGAATCGGAGTGTTCCGCGTGATGTGTACGACCTGGCGGAATTGACACGGCACGGTGCGGATCCGACGGAACTTTGGATTCGCCGCATTCCACGACAGGTCCTCGAGTGGAAACGGCCGGTCGTCCTGCGCAAGATCGAGATCATCGATTTTGCTAGGGCTGCCGCGGAGCTGCTACCCTACATCGCCCCAGAGATACGGCAGTCCCTAGACGAGGCCCGCTGGGATGAGATGCGCCTCGACGTTGCACATCATGTGGAGGGGTGGATGGACTCCGCTGTCGCACGCGCCGAGGACTCTGGTGAGGAGGATTATGTCCAGACCACCGACAGCGATCTTGCTGGGCGCTGAGGCGCCACGCGTCCTGACGATCCCCATGCTTGCTGCGGTTCTCTCGGACCGTTGCAAGTCGCCGACGCGCAACACACTTTTTCGATGGGTCCGTGAACAGGTCGCAAGTGGTGTTTTGCGACCCATCACGCGCGGACTCTATCTCAACCAATTAGCGGCACCGAAACCGACTGCTGCCGAAGCTGCCGGATTTGTAAGGACCGGAGCGGTCGTCAGCCTTCAGACCGTGCTGGGCGAAGCCGGTATCACGAACAGTTTTCCCGATGTCGTAACGAGTGTGGTTCCTCACGAACGCGACCATGTGCCGTCCGTGAGGCCGGTACAGGCGGCCGACATCGAATTCCGCTTCCACTCCATGCCGGTGCGACTCCTCGACGACCGAGCCGGACAGCTGGAGGACCGTATGGACCTGGACGCCAAGTATCCTCGGGCAACCGCGGAGAAGGCGTTGCTGGACTGGCTGTACCTTGGTGAATCCCGTTACTCGAGAATCGCGGGCCCACCTCTTGATGTCGAGGTGGAGCAGCTCAACAGCCGCGACTGCGCAGGCTGGCCCGGTCCATGGAGCTCACCGAGCAACTCCAAGCCTGGCGGGCACAAAAGTAGAGATACGATCTCGACCCCGATGTGGGAGAGAATACTTCTAACCACCTGTAGCCCAAGGTCCTGATTCCGCCACACCTGCTAGCATAAAACTGTGCGAGGCCAGAGCTCTGCGGAAGCCAGTGGCCTTATTTTCCGGAGACCGCCGGTCTGGATTGTGGCACTGCCTTTGTCCAATCCGTCCTGCAGCCAGCTTTGATATCAGCATCGACTGTACAGGTCGCAGAGCTCCTGGTGACCGAATCGATGAAGACGACGTCTATGGCTTGTAACCCAGCATCCGCCATCCCGATCACTGGATTTGGAAAACCATTACTCTTCCGGGATGCGATCTCTCTACAATCGCTCGCCATGGCGATTGAGAGCAACTTCTGTCTGGAAGGAGACGGATCCCTCCCCTCAACTAAGGATCCGGGTGGTTCCAGGCCAGAGGTCTGCAGAGCCCCGGTCGGGCTGCGGCGGGGCCACGGTTCCCGCCCGTGGGGAATCCCGGTGGAAGGGACGGGGCGGATCCGGGATGTGATTGCAGCGCGTTAGAGAATGTATCGGCTCAAGTCTTCGTTGCCGGCAATCCCGGAGAGACGGCTCTCGACATAGGCCCGGTCAATCACGATTTCACGACCCCGGATGTCCGGAGCCTGGAAGGAAGCGGCCTCGAGCAGACGCTCGAGCACGGTATGCAATCTCCGGGCCCCAATGTTTTCCGTGCGGGTGTTGACCTCGTGGGCAATCTCCGCGATGCGTTGTACGCCGTCGGGTTCGAAGCGCAGGATCACGCCTTCGGTGGCCAGGAGGGCAGAATACTGACGGGTCAGTGAATTCTCGGGTTCGGTGAGGATGCGGACGAAATCGCCGCTCGAAAGGGCCTGGAGCTCGACCCGGATCGGCAACCGTCCCTGGAGTTCGGGAATGAGGTCTGCGGGCTTGCTCGTGTGGAAAGCTCCCGAGGCAATAAACAGGATATGGTCGGTGTGAACCAGCCCATAACGGGTACTCACGGTTGAGCCTTCGATCAGGGGGAGGAGATCGCGCTGGACCCCCTCGCGGGAGACATCCGCCCCGCCCACCGTCTCGTCCGATCGGCGGGTGATCTTGTCAAACTCGTCGATGAAGACGATTCCATCCTGTTCCACGGCCGTGATGGCCCGGGCACGGAGTTCGTCCTCATTGACCAGCTTGAGCGATTCCTCCTCGAGCAAGCGCTTCCTGGCTTCCCCGACGCGCAGCCGCTGGCGCCGGCTCTGGCCCGATCCCGCCAGCTGGCGGAACATCTGGTTGAGCTGGCCGCTCATTTCCTCGAGTCCCGGTGGTGTCATGATCTCGAGCCCTGCGGGATTGGTGGTCAGCTCGATTTCAATCTCCTCCGGGTCGAGGGATCCGGAGCGCAGTGCATCGCGCAACGCGGCACGCGAGGTCCCCGGACGCGATCCTTGGGGTGGGGCGAATCCGTAGGGACTCGGTCCCTGACCGGAGAGTGCATCCAGGATGCGGTTTTCGGCCGCCGTTTCCGCTTGGAGTGCGACCTCGTGCACGGCTGCTTCGCGTTCCATCTTGACGGCCATCTCCGCAAGATCCCGGATGATCGAATCCACGTCGCGGCCCACATAGCCCACTTCGGTGAACTTCGTGGCCTCGACCTTGAGAAA
>JAKARN010000325.1:0-1800 GCA_021828425.1 Pseudomonadota bacterium
TCCGATCTTCACACTCGATCCGCGGCCAGCCTCTATGTGCAAGCCGATGCTGAGCAGCTCCCATTCCCCTCAGGCTACTTTGATCTCGTCACACTGGCGTTTGGCCTGCGCAACATGACCCACCCCGACAAGGCACTCGCTGAAATTCATCGCGTTCTCCGGACCGGTGGAATGACCCTGATTCTCGAATTTTCCCATCCGCGTGGCCGGGTTTTCCAGCAACTCTACGATGCATACTCCTTTGGGATCTTGCCACGTCTGGGCCGCTGGATCGCCCAAGACGAAGCCAGTTATCGTTATCTTGCCGAATCGATTCGTCGCCATCCGGATCAAGAGGCTCTGAAGTCCATGATGCAGGAATCCGGACTGGCCCGGGTGGAGTACTTCAACCTGTGTCGTGGTGTTGTGGCGCTGCATCGGGGCTACCGCCTGTGAATCTGCTCCAACAAAGCTTTCGTCCCATCGAGTTCCTGGCTGACCGGATCCTGGACCCTGTTTTTGCCGGGTCCAAACTGCAGCACCAGCTTGCTGGGCGTAGCCTCTTAGTCGAAATCACGGATCTCGACTGCTCGTTTTTAATCTCCTTTCACCATCTCGGGGTCCGTCTGAACACGGGGTCCGGGAAACAAGGCAACCTCGTCTTGAGGGGTACGCTGGGTGCGTTCCTAGGACAGATCCGAGGGCTCTCGGAATCCACACTCCAGTTTGAAGGTGATCTCGGATTTGCCCACCTGCTCGGGGAGTTGGTCCAACAGCTGCCACGGGAACACGACATTTGGCTGAGGGCCCTGCTGGGTGCTCCCCTGGGTCGCTGGCTGTCCCGCACCCTCGAGAAGGGTGCACCAATCTTCCAAAAAAATGCAGCGCAACTTGCGGGCTTCACACGGATGGGGCTCAAGCGGATTGGATTCGGGGTCAGCCTGACACACTTCTCAGCCTGGCAATCGACACTCGAGGAACTCAAGACGCAACTCGACACTCTGGAAAGCTTGACCCGCGCCAGTCAGTGGGCGAGGACCCCTCCCCCATGAGTCCCAGAAACTGGCTCAGACTCATCTGGATCCAATGGATCCTCATCAAGCATGGGCTCGACGACCTTTTGTTTGAGTGGACACCCCTGCGCCATGTACGACCCCTGCGACGGCTTTTGCCTTGGCACTGGAAACTTCGAAAGACACCACTTGCCATCCGGCTCCGATTGGCCCTCGAGGAGCTCGGTCCGCTCTACGTGAAGTTCGGTCAGCTTCTCTCCACCCGCCGCGACCTTCTGCCCCGCGACTTCATCGACGAGCTGACGAAGCTCCAAGACCAAGTTCCACCATTCCCCGGTACGCTGGCCCGAAATGCCATCGAAGCAGCCTGGAAGGAACCCCTCGATCGCCACCTTGCAGCTTTTGACGAAACCCCCCTTGCGTCAGCCTCGATTGCACAAGTTCATGCCGCCCGTCTCCACGATGGACGCGATGTCGTGATCAAAATCATCCGTCCTGGAATTGACCGACTTATCAAGAGGGATCTCATCCTGCTTGATCACCTGGCTTACTGGGTCGAGCGTTATTGGGGGCCTGGTGTTCATCTTCATCCGCGTGCCATCGTCGCCAAGTTTGCGCAGACTCTGCATGATGAACTCAACCTGCTTCAGGAAGCTGGACACGCAAGCCAGCTCCGGCGCAATTTCAAAGACAGTCCCTTTCTCGAAATTCCCGAGATCATCTGGGAACTCACCCGTGAGCGGATCATGGTCATGGAACGGATCTACGGGATACCCATTCATGACTTTTCCTTGCTCCGGGCGCACGG
>JAKARN010000325.1:1810-3009 GCA_021828425.1 Pseudomonadota bacterium
CACGGGGTAGATTTCAGGGAGCTGGCACAACGTGGGGTCTCCATCTTCTTTACCCAAGTCTTTCGTGATAATTTTTTTCACGCCGACATGCATCCCGGCAATCTGTTCGTCGATCTCCGAGATCCGCTTCATCCCCGCTACCAGGCAGTGGACTTCGGCATCATGGGTACACTGACCGAGGAAGACCGCCACTACCTCGCAGCCAACTTTCTGGCTTTTTTCAACCGTGACTACCGCCAGGTTGCCCGCCTTCACCTGCTCTCCGGCTGGGTCCCTCCCCAAACACCACTAGATGAACTGGAGGCCGCAATCCGGAGTGTCTGCGAGCCGATCTTCAACCGCCCCCTCAAGGAGATTTCACTGGGCCAACTCTTGATCCGGCTGTTCCAGACCGCCCGCCGTTTTAATGTCGATCTCAAGCCCGAACTCGTTCTCCTCCAGAAAACCCTGATTGCCGTAGAAGGGCTCGGCCGGCAGCTCGACCCGGACCTCGACCTCTGGAAGTCAGCCAAACCGTTGCTGGAACGCTGGATGCGTCAACAAGTGAGTCCCCTGAATCTTCTGCGTCATGGAATCGAGAACTGGCCTGCACTTTCCTGGGGTCTGCAAGCGTGGCTCGACGAGGCAACCCACCGGATGGCCCGGAATGGACCTTCTGGTTCGCCTCAGCCAGCGGATCCAGTGGGGGAAAACCAGGAGAGTCTCCCGCGCCCTTTCCACATCCGTCTCATCGTCGCGGGGCTTGTTTTGGCATCCGGGTTCACTTGGGTTGCCCTTGACCTGTCGCCGAAACTGCTTGGGCCCGCATTGCTCGTACTGTCCGGGGTTCTGCTGGCCTATCTCTGGTGGCGCCCGCACTGAATGAAACGTTCATAACCGCTCGCTTTCATCACACTGGTCCCAACCTTCCCACGATGGGACCTTCCCCTTTGTGTGTATCATGACTCGAAACAGTTCGCCCGCTTCCTCAGGACTGGTCAGACGCAACACATCCTGAATCCACGTCCAATGCTCTTGCCCGGAGGGAGTTCCTTCCCAGTTTCGGGCGGCCAGCACAAATGGAGCCATCCGGGCAAAACCGTCCAAGGTCCAACCTGCTTCTTCGAATGCCTCTGCCAATGCCGTGAAGTCAACCATCGCCGTGATGTCTTGTGCCCCAGGCGCATAGAGAGGATCGGCATGGGTGCGGTGAGATCGGA
>JAKARN010000326.1:0-358 GCA_021828425.1 Pseudomonadota bacterium
CAATCGGCTAGTTTCCCGGGCAAGGCCAAAGACGCAGTCGGCTTTTTCCGTGCCACCTGGCTTTCCCGACGCTGGCGTGCAACCGCGTGAGCGACCATCTGCCGGGCAATGGGCTCTCCTTGGGCCGGCGACTGGTGCAGCCAGAGGGAGAAGCCATCCTTGACCACCCCCGAAACGAAACTCGCCGCTTCCCGGGAGTTCAGTTTTTCCTTGAGCTGGCCGGAAAACTCCACTTCCCGCAACTTGACAGAAAGCACGTAGTTCAAACCCTGAAACACATCCTCGGCCGTGAGCTTGATGTCGCGGGGGGCCAGCCCGCGGTAATCGCAGAACTCCCGGAGTGCGGCCAGGAGTCCCG
>JAKARN010000326.1:368-3008 GCA_021828425.1 Pseudomonadota bacterium
CGAGCGCAAAGGCCGCCTCGGCCCGGTCGGAGCGGAAATGTCCCACAAACGGATGATCCGGCAGAAGTCCCCGTCCCGCCAAAGTCTCCTCGAGGTAGGTGGCAAGTCCCGCCTCGTAGCACCAACGATGTGAACGCCCGCCCATCTCATCGCACAGGCTGACCACGAATCCGGGAAGAAGCACAGCCTTGGCCCGGAGCAGTGGAACCAGCCGGTCGGCAGCCAGGTGCGGATTTTCGAAGTAGCGTTCATTGACCCAGAAACGGATCCGGGTTCCGGTTTCCCCACGGGGTACGGGTCCGAGGCGAACCAGGGGCGTGATTGGCGTGCCCTCCGCAAAAGCCATGTGGAACTCACTCCCATCCCGCCGGACCCAGACCTCCAACCGGCGCGAGAGCGCATTGACCACCGAAACGCCCACCCCGTGAAGACCGCCGGAAAAGCGGTAGACGGATTCCCCGAACTTAGAACCCGCATGGAGCACAGTCAGGATGACTTCGACCCCGCTCCGGCCGAGTTCCGGGTGCGGGTCGACCGGCATGCCACGCCCATCGTCAGCCACCGTGAGCGAAGCATCCGCGTGGAGCGTGACCGTGAGTGTCCGGGCAAAGCCCGCCAACGCCTCGTCGACACTGTTGTCAATGACTTCCTGCGCCAAATGATCCGGGGACTGGGTATCGGTGTACATCCCCGGCCTCCGGCGCACGGGATCGAGACCGGTCAAGACTTCGAGGTCGCTGGAATCGTACCGTTGTTTGCGGGGCACGGGCGGTGCTTGGGCCTTTCCCGGAAGGGGATTCTAGCAGGATGCAGGCTCTGCGAGGTCCGAACGCAGGGCCTGGGCCAGGAGGGGAGGGAGGGGAACCTGGACGGGATAGCGGGAGTCCTCGATCCCGATCGTCATCGGAGCTCCCGTGCGGATCGCCTCCACCTCGCTGGGCGGGAGGTCAAAACGGAGAAAATGGACGGCGGAGGTTTTTTCTGGAGTGGAGCGCTCGAGATCCGGGTCAGCCACAACCCAGAGCGGAGTCCCCGTCCCGATCCGCAGCCAGACTTGATGCTCAATGCCGGTCAGTCGACGCAGTTCGTGGGCTCTTTCCTCGACCGACTCATACTCGAGAAAAAGCGTCGCCTTGAAATTGTGCCCGTCCGGGATCAGGGGGTTGTAGACAGCCAGCTCTTCCGCAATCGCCGCCGGTTCAAAGATCCGTTCGATCCGGAGCATTTCCTGTATTTGGTACTGGACGGTCAGACGATCTTCAAAAATCAGGGTCATATGCGGCCCCAGCGCCAACCGGCGCCCCTGCTTGTACGCCATGACCTTCCTGCGGAAATCAGGCCGGATCCGGGCGTAGTGCTCAAGGGGATAGAGGTCTTCCGGGGTCAGACGTTTCATGCCGGCTCCTCCACCAGACCATAGGCGTAGGCAAGCAGTCGGAGGGGATGCGCAGGTGGGGGCGAACCCTTCCCCAAGCCCTCGTGAAGATGGTCCTGTGCCATCGGACAGTCACTGGCGTAGTGATCCGGGTGAAACTCGGCGATCCGCCGGACAACCGGCCGGCCGATCTTCACGGCCTTGGCATGGGACTCCGCCCGCACCGCGTAGGTTCCATCGTGGCCGGAGCAGCGCTCGATCACCTCGAGCTGGGTACCGGGAACGAGTGCCAAGACATCACGGGTCTTGAGACCGATGTTCTGGACACGGAGATGGCACGGTACATGATAGGCTACCTTTCCAAGGGACTGTCGAAAGTCCGTTCTCAAAAGCCCGTGCGCATGGCGCCGCATGAGGTAATCGAAGGGATCCACAAATGCCTGAGCCACCCTGCGGACCCGTTCGTCATGGGGATAGAGGAGCGGCAGCTCACGGCTGAACATGAGTACGCAGGAAGGAATCGGCGAGGTCAGATCGCAACCACGGTCGATGGCCCCGAGCAGAAGCGGCAGGTTTCGCTCCAGGAGCTGCCCAATCGATTCGAGATCGCCAATTTCAAGCTTGGGCATCCCGCAACAAGCTTCCCCCTCGATCCGCTCGACGGGAATCCCGTTATGCTCGAACACACGGGCCAGATCGAGATCGATCTCCGGGCGGTAGTGGCGTCCGTAACAGGTAGCGAACAAGGCGACCCGGCCTTGGGTGGACGGGGTTGGCTGGACGCTACATTCCGCTGGTGCCTCCCGTCTCTTCCAATACCAGGCGAGAGAATGAGTGGAGAAGGGGGGCAACGCCACCTCGGCATGGATCCCGGTCAGGCGCCCGGACAGACGGCGGAACGTGGGACTCCGATTGAGATGGTTCAGCGTCTCCGCCACAATGGGAATGCCAAAAAAGCGCCCCATCCTATCGGGCTCGGTCAAAAAACGATCGCGGAGCGGAGTTTTTCCCTCCCGGTACCGCGACATCTTGGCCCTGAGCATGAGGTGGGGGAAATCCAGGTTGAACGGATGTGGGGGAACATAGGGGCACTTGGTCATGAAACAGAGATCACAGAGATAGCATTCCGTGACTACCTGCTCGAGATCGTCCTTCCGGAGAGTTCCCGGCTCTCCGGAAGGATCCCGGTCGACCCGGTCGAAGAGGGTGGGAAACGCCTCACACAGGTTGAAGCAACGACGGCAACCATGGCAGATCTCGAAAGT
>JAKARN010000327.1 GCA_021828425.1 Pseudomonadota bacterium
ACACGAAATGACCGCTACAGGCCTCGGCCAGAATCCGACGGTAACGGGTCGGGATCGAAAACCGCCCCTTCTCGTCCAGCGCAACCTGATTGACACCCCGATACAAAGCCGGCTCCTGTGACATTTCGCGCCCAGTTTTTACCACTTTTTACCACAGCGCAAGTCCTGGAAACGAGAACCCGCCCCGGCTGGGCCATGCTTTGGGGTTCTATCATTTTTTCTTTTATAAATCAGTACTATGAAAATAGCCCGCCTGGTTCCTGGATTCAGGACCACGAAAATCCGGGCAGGATAAGGACAAAAAATGCGCGAAGCCTGCGCGGGCTGGTGTTTCAGGATCCGGGAATCGACTAGACTGGGGGCCATGGGACAGGATCGGGCCAGGAGTCTCGGGCGAGGGGCGGGGCCGGGCCGCCGCCGGGCGTGGGCTTGGCTTGTGCCCGCCCTGCTGTCTGCCTTCCTCCTCATTCCGGTGGGGCGGGCTTCCGTCTCGAAAGGCTCCGGAAAGGGAACCCTCCTCCACTTTTCGATTCATGTCACAACCCGTATCCACTCCCGCATCCGGGTGGATCTCCAGGCTTCAGGTCGCGCGGGAAGCCCCGTGGTGGCCCAAGGTCTTGCGAACCGCACACTCGTCTGGGCGGTCGACACAATCCACCATCGGGGAGGGACCTGGCTTCGTTTCCACACGGGCGGCCTGAGCTCCCGGCCGGTGGCCTGGGCCCACGGACGAATCACCGAGTGGGAAGCGACGGCGGTGCTCACCCTGGAATCCGCGAACGGGAAAAAGATGGGGGCCCTGCTCGCGCGCCTGGAGAAGCGGCTCGTGGTTTCCGACGTCCGTTACCAACCGGCGGGCAGTGCGGGAATCCACCACGCGCTCATGCTCAGGGGACTCCACGAACTGGCCGGCCTGGCCCGCCAGGCGTGCACGGCCCTCGGAGACACGCGGGTCCATCTCCTCGACATCCGGATCGCCCCCCTGGGGCGTACTTCCCGGCCGCGCCCCCTCCCCATGTTCGCAGGAGTGGCCCAACCGGCATCCGCCGTACCGGCGCTCCATCACTCGCTCCGGGTGAAGCTCGCGCTTGCGGCCCGCATCCGCTGCAGCGGAGTCCGTCACTCCCCAAACGATCCATCGAAGGGGAAACGCAGAGTGGGCCGATAAGCCGGGTTCTGTCGAGGGCAGTCATGCCTCTCGATGCATCGTCGCCGATGCACTCTAGCGACCGACCCGGGAGCCGTGCGGATCACACGCGTCGCCGAAGCGACATGCTCCCCTATTTGGTCTTGCTCCAAGCGGGGTTTTCCGTGCCGCGGACTGTTGCCAGCCGCGCGGTGCGCTCTTACCGCACCTTTTCACCCTTGCCAGCCGGATGGCTTCGGCGGTCTGTTTTCTGTGGCACTTTCCGTGGGCTCGCGCCCCCCAGGTGTTACCTGGCGCTTTGATCCGAGGAGCCCGGACTTTCCTCTCCACGAGTGGAGCGACTGCCTGGCCCGCTCTGCATTTCCCCGCCTACCTTACGCGCAGCAGTCCGGATTTGCAAAAACCCGGGCAGCTGCTGGGATCGGGGATCGGTCCGGTCCCCCTCATCCGGACCACGGAAAGGGCAGCTGCGGGGCGCGACCTCATCACCGGCATCGGGGCTTCTCGAGCAAGCACAAGATCCGGTCCGCCTCGGCCAGGGACAGGACGGTGGCCATCCGATGACATGGCCGTCGGCACCCTGAAAATCTGGGCATGCCCCCCGGTACAAAGCCGCGGAACGATGATTGGCGTGACCGGGATGTGCTGGCCTTCCTGGATGCCCATGGCCGAGTTCTGTACCAGTTCCTGCAGGGTCTTTAAAGCACGAACGAGATTGCTTCTGCCAGCCGCATTTGGTCCGTAAATCACTGCCGAACGAAGCAGGCGCAGATCACCGGCTACTCCCGAAATCACGTTTTCCCGCAGGAGCTGAGAATCCGAGCAGGCGACCAGGCTCAGAGTCTGGCGCTTCTCGATCGAACGGAAATTTTTGAACGCCGATTGCGGCAAGGTAACCGCTTTCGGGTTCTTGCCGGGGCCAATCCATGCACACAGGCAAACTTGGGGTTCGCACAGCTCATGTTGCATCATCCGTTGACCAAATTTTCCGCGCAAGCCCCTGGCTTCAGCCATGGGGAGATTCCGTGTCTGTCCAAAACCAGGGAGCTATCTCCGTTGCGCCATCCAGTCGGCCTGGTCGGCTGGGGTATCCACGTCGCGTTCGACTGGAAGGAGCTCATGGGACAGGCCCAGTCTGCGCATCCGGGCCACCGTCTCAGCTCCAATCCCCGCCGTTCCCCAGGGGAGATTCCCGAACAGCCCGGAACATGGCCGCCCCAGTCCGATCAGCACATAGCCGCCGTCCCGGCTCGGGACGAGGGTGGCCTCGACCCTGCCGCAGGCGAGGGGAGCGGCCGCATTCCGGAAGAGCCGGGGCGTGGGGTGGAGGAGATCGGTTCCCGCAAGCAGTGCGGCCGGCTGCTGGCGCAGCACCTCTCCCAGGGCATGCTCCATCCGCTCGCCCAGGTCCCGGCCTTCCTGGGTGCGCAACTCCACGCCATGCCGCCGGCTCATGCGGATGAAGAAGGGATGTGAACAGTCGGGCGTCCCCCACAGCGAGACCGGACCCGTCCCGGACGCCACGGCCGCCACGATACAGGTCTCGGCGAGTTCCTGGGCCAGCTGTGCGGCGCCTTCCGCACCGAGGGTGGGAATGAGCCGGGTTTTGACCCGGCCCGGCACCGGTGCCTTGGCGAAGAGCAGGATCGGAACCGGGGCCATCAAGAGCCTGATGGAGGCGCGGCATTGAGGTCCCGGAACCCGCCGGCTGCACGCCGGCGGAGCGGTTCGATCAAAAGCGCCCAGAACCCAAGCCGCACCCGCCCTTGCCCCGGGAGTCCGACCGGCATCTCCCCGGGGGCTTCGGACCGGGCCCGGTAGGTTCCGAACCAGCGGTCCCACCAGGGAAAATTG
>JAKARN010000012.1 GCA_021828425.1 Pseudomonadota bacterium
AACAGGAACAGCATCCCCGCCGGTATATTGGTAAAAGGTGGCCGGGCGTTGGGCTGCCAGGAATTGACCTCGTCAAACGGGTGTTCTTTCAGGAATCCAAACCAGTGGGGATCCGTGACCCCGACCCAAAAGCGCACAGGTACCCTCCCGGGACCTGTGAAGGGATGACTGGGGTGCTCCCTTGAGATGCTCTGACCATCATGGCACAAACAAGATCGGCATGGCTCGCCCCTTGTGGCACTCGCCCCTTGTGAGACTGGACCCGTTCTTCCCCCTTTTTGCTATGCTTAAACGCATTCTGCGTTTTTCCGAGCCGGTTCCATGAAATTCCGAATTAAGGTTCGATCGCGGCTGGTCTGGCGCTCGTTGGTCCGCTGGGGACAGGAGATGCTGAGGGGTCTGCGCCATTCCTGGTTCTGGGGGCGTGCGCTGGTCCGGGAGTACGGCAGTTCCCAGATCAACCTGAGGGCCATGAGCCTGGTCTATACGACCTTTCTGTCCCTCGTTCCACTCATTGCCATTGCACTCTCGGTGCTCAAGGGCTTTGGCTGGCATCACGTGCTTTTGCCGTTTTTGATCCGCTTTGTCGCTCCAATGGGGAGCCATGGCATCCTGATTGCCCAGCGCATCCTGTCCTTTATCCGACGAGTCAAGGCCAGTGTGCTCGGGTCATTCGGCCTCCTGTTGCTGCTTTACACCGCCGTGTCACTCCTGCAGAAGGTTGAATCGGCCTGTAATCACATCTGGCGCGTCCGGAAATCACGCACCCTGCTGTCCCGTTTCAGTGATTATTTGAGTGTCCTGCTGATCGGGCCGGTACTGGTTTTCGCCGCCCTTGGCATGACCGCCGGGCTCCTCTCGAGTTATTGGAGCCGGCAGATCCTCGCCCTGCAGCCATTCGGGGTGCTTTATCTCACGGTAATTCGGATCGCTCCCTACCTTCTGGTCATCAGCGCATTCACTTTCCTGTACATGTTTATTCCGAACACCCGGGTTCGACTACGCTCCGCCTTTATCGGCGCACTGATAGCCGGGCTGGCATGGGAGGGATTGGGATGGGCATTTGCCAAGTTCGCCGCGACCACCTCAAGCTATACGGCGATCTATTCGGGTTTCGCGCTTCTTCTCTTGTTCATGATCTGGTTGTACCTCAGCTGGCTCATTTTTTTGTTCGGGGTCGAAATCAGCTTCCTGGTCCAAAATCCATCGGCGCTGCGCCTGCACGACCTACGCTATACGCTGACCAACCGCGAACAGGAACGGGATGGTCTTCTCATCATGTACCTTGTGGCCCAGGCCTACCAGCGACGGGAGACGTTGTGGACGCTCGCGAATCTCAGCAAGCGGCTTTTTCTGCCTCCGGATGTGGTTCAGGGTTATCTGGACCTGTTCCAGGAAAACCGCCTGCTCCTGGTCACGGAAGGAGATACGCCGGGTCTTGCGCCGGCCCGTGAGCTCACAGATATTTCCCTGATGGACGTTCTCTCGTCAATCCGTGGCCGCAACCCCGATCCCGATTTCACCCGGGCACCCGAAGGTAGCCCGGAACGGGCTGTCGATGAACGTCTCTCGGTGCTCGATCAGGCTATTGAGCGTGAGTTGGTATCGACTTCCCTCGGTGACTGGGTGGCCATGGGGCGACCGCTTCTGCCGGCACCCTCTGCGGAGGAGGCGGTGAGAAACGTAGCTGCGGCCGTCCGCCGCCGGCCTACGGGATCCTCCCGGGATCCGTCCAAGGCTCCGGGCTGAAGCCGTGTCCGTTTTCCGCTATAGTCGTCGCCCTGTCGCTCGGGTTTTGCCCATTTCACTGGGAAGGAGAACAACCATGAAACCTGTATTCCGCAGATCCCCCGTTCCGGGCGTTCTGGCACTCGGCGCCCTGATGCTCGTCTGCTGGGTCCCCTCCCAGGCGCGGCCCAACGCGGATGCCCGATCGTACAGCACCCCGACCCATCCGGAACGATTGTTCGTCGATGCCCGGATGGTGGCGAGGGGATTGGTCCCCACCCGCATGATCCTGCCGGTCCGTCCGGGACCCTTTACCTTCGTTTTCCCGAAGTGGCTACCCGGTTACCATTCGCCGGCCAATCCGCTCTGGGATTTGTCGCAGATCCGCGTGACGGCCCATGGCCATCCCGTTGTCTGGAGGCGGGGCAAGGTGGATCTTTACGCCTTCCACGTTCAGGTCCCGGCTCACGTGCACCACCTCGTCATCCGCTTCACCGCCATTCTGAATGGACCGGGACGTGTGATTTCGACTTCCCATCTCGCCGTTCTCAACTGGAACCGGTTTCTCTTTTACCAGAACGACACCAACTCTCATGATGACTACTTCCGGGTCAGGATCCGTCTCCCCCGGGGGTGGCATTTTGGAACGGCCTTGCCCGATCCGCACCCTCTGGGACACGGCTGGGTCCGGTTTGGAGAAGTGAATCTGGCGACCCTGATTGATTCACCGCTGGATACCGGCTGCTACTTTAGACGCATCGTCCTCTGGCACCACGGAACCGCCCGGCAGGTTCTCGATCTCTTCGCGGACCATCCTCAGGACCTTGAGATTTCGCCGCGTCTCATCGCCCACTACAAGCAGATGACTCCCGAAGCGCTTGCACTTTATGGTTCCCGCCACTGGATCGATTACCACTCGCTTCTGGCCCTTTCGAATGCGCTTGGTTTCCAGGGGATCGAACACCACCAATCGAGCGATGACCGGGCACCCGGGGATTTCATGACCAATCCCCTCGAGCAGATGGTGGCCGGAGATCTCGTGACCCACGAGTTTTCACATTCCTGGAACGGGAAATATCGTCGTCCCGCGGATCTCACCACCCCGAATTTCCAGGTCCCCCAGAAGACGGATCTGCTCTGGGTCTATGAGGGGATGAACCAATATCTCGGCGACCTCTTGTCGTTCCGGACCGGGATCCGCAAGCCCGCCGAGTACCCGTCCTACCTCGCCATGCTCTACAGTGAGATGGCGACCGAGCCGGGTCGACTGACCGAACCCCTGATTGACCTGACGACCGCAGCCCCCTACCTTTATGGTGCCCGCGGCGACTATCCCTCGATCCGGCGGACCGCCGGGGATTTTTATACGGAGGGAGAACTGCTCTGGCTGGATGTCGACACCCTGATCCGTACCCTGACGCACGACCGGAAGTCACTCGATACCTTTCTCCACCTCTATGCCGGTCCCCCGGATACGGGGCCCATCACCGTGACCTATACCCGTGCCACGATCGAACATCTTCTCAATGAAGTGGTTCCCTATCACTGGCATGCCTTTTTCCAGAAGCATGTCTACGAGGTGGCTCCCCAGCCGCCGACCGGGGAGCTGAGACGGGCGGGATGGCGCCTGGTCTACACGGCCAAGCCCAACCGGTTCATGGTCGCCCAGGAGAAACTCAGCCATACCAACAACCAGTGGTTGACCTACGGGATCAGGATTGGGGGAAGAGGCCAGATTTTCGACGTCCGGGAAGGCTCGCCCGCATGGCGCGCGGGATTTGCGCCGGGAATGGCGATTCGCGCGGTTGATGGCCAGAAGTACAAGCCCTCGGTTTTGAAATGGGTGCTCAAGGAGACTGCGCGAAACCACAAGCCGACAGTTTTTCTGGTCGTTGATGGTGGGTGGTACCGGACTCTCCGGGTTGATTACGATGGCGGTCCGCGTTTCCCGCACCTCGTCCGCATCCCCGGAACCGTCAATCTCCTCCGGCGCATCATGGCGCCACACGCGGGGCGCTAGCGAAACACGGGCCGGAGATCAGTAACCCACCGTAAGTCCCTCCGGGGTGGCCAAGCCGTGGAGCATCGAGGTCCCGGGGGAGGAGGCCCAGCCTGCTCTTCCCCCGGAGTCAACCAAGATGATCCCGGCGATGCCGGTCACCTCGAGGCCGAAGCGTTCGATCGCCTCGTGCGCAACGCGGGTGGGATCAGGCACCTCCCGGTAACGGCAGGCTGCCTCGTGGGCCAAAACCATCCGGATGATGGATTCACCGTCACCGGTACATGAAACGGCGAGCCTTGAGTCCGCGAAGGTTCCGGAGCCGATGAGCGGGGTATCTCCAAGACGACCGGGATGCTTTCCCGCGATGCCGCCGGTGGACGTGGCGGACGCGAGATGACCCCTCTGGTCCGTGGCGACTGCGCCCACTGTGCCCCGGTGGTCAACCCAGTGCTTTTTCTGCGCGGCCGTGACGAGCATCTGGGGTTCGACCAACGGAAACCGCTGTTGCCGCGCGTAACGAAGGGCACCGTCCCCGACCAGGAGGACGTGACGGCCTTCCTCCAGAAGGAGCCGGGCGAGTTCGACGGGGTTGCCAACGCCACGGAGTGCACCCACGGCTCCAGCCCGCCGAGTCGCCCCGTCCATGAGGGCGGCGTCTGTTTCGACCTCACCGAGTTGGTTCAGAACGGATCCGATCCCGGCATTGAACGTGGGGTCATCCTCGAGCACGCGGACCGCTGCCTGGACTGCGTCCAGAGATTCCCCGCCGGCTTCGAGGATGGCGTACCCCGCCCGCACGGCTTTCTCCATGCCCTGTTCACGCTCGGTCTGAAAATCGTGTGGCCCAACACCGCCATGGACCAGAATGGCGATCGACATGACCGGATCTCCTCGGGATGATGAGTGCGGAAATTATACGTGGAGCATGGCGCCGCCGGTGCCGTCTCGCCCGGGTCCCTGTGTTAGTATTCCGTCGTCGCATTGCAAGCGAGAATCGGCCGTGAGCCGCGAGCATCCCAAAAAGAAACCCACCGTCCCGGTGGTCGGGGTGGTGATGGGGTCCCGTTCCGACTGGGAAACCCTGAAACACGCGGTCAAGACGCTCCGGGAATTCGGGATTGCGACAGAAAGTCGGGTTGTGTCTGCGCACCGTACACCGGATTGGTTGTTCCGCTATGCCGAGTCGGCTCCCGGCCGGGGACTCCGGGTGCTCATCGCCGGTGCCGGTGGAGCGGCCCATCTCCCGGGCATGCTGGCGGCCAAGACCGTTCTGCCGGTCTTTGGCGTGCCGGTTGAGACCCGGGCACTGGGTGGGCTGGATTCCCTGCTATCCATTGCCCAGATGCCGGCTGGTGTCCCGGTGGGAACCCTCGCGATCGGGAAGCCAGGTGCCATCAACGCAGCTCTCTTGGCAGCGGCCGTCCTGGCGCTCGAGAATCCGGGGTTGGCCCGGCGTTTGGCTGCCTGGCGACGGGATCAGACCCGTTTAGTGTTGCGTCAATCCGATCCGGAGGAGCGCTGATATGCGGGTTGGCGTGATCGGAGGAGGGCAGCTTGGACGGATGCTGGCTTGGGCAGGGCTTCCGCTCGGGCTGGATTTTGTTTTTCTGGATCCCTCGCCGGATGCGCCAGCAGCCGCGTTGGGTCAGCTGATCGTGGCCCCGTTCGAGGACCGGGATGCGGTTTTCCGGCTTGCCGGATCCGTCGATGTCGTGACCTACGAGTTTGAGAACCTGGCCGCTCCCCTGCTTCGGGAAGTTGCCGCGGCCCGGGCAGTCCTGCCCCCACCCCTCGCCCTTGAAGTGAGCCAGGATCGCCTGCTCGAAAAACAACTGTTCCAGAAACTGGGAATCCCCACCACCCGCTTTGTCTCGGTTGCAAGCCGGGAGGAGCTCGAGCCGGCACTGGGCATCACCGGACTGCCGGCCATGCTCAAGACCCGGCGCTTTGGTTACGATGGCCGCGGTCAGGCGGTGATCGGGGACGCCGCTCTCTTGGATGCTGCCTTCCAGCGTTTCATGGGCGCCCCGGGCGGACTGCTTCTTGAAAACCGCATCCCCTTCGAGTGCGAGCTCTCTCTGGTGGCTTGCCGCGGTCGGGAAGGGGAGGTCGGTTTTTACCCGCTCGCCGAGAATGTGCATCAGCAGGGGATTTTGCGCAGTTCGCGGGTGCCGGCCCACGTGGATCCCGAAGTGGTCCGCCAGGCCATGGGTTACGCGAGGAGTCTCCTCGATCATCTGGATTATGTCGGCGTATTGGCCATCGAGTTTTTCCTCGAAAACGGCAAACTGATCGCCAATGAAATGGCGCCGCGGGTTCACAATAGCGGGCACTGGAGCATTGAGGCGGCCGAGACCAGTCAGTTCGAAAATCACCTCCGGGCCATCGCCGGTCTCCCGCTCGGCGAGACCCGCCTGCGCGGTGAGGCCTTTCTGGTCAATGCTGTCGGGCGGCTGCCCGATGTTCGTTCGCTTCTTGAACTGCCCGGCGTTCATGTTCACGACTACCGGAAATCGCCACGGCCGGGCCGCAAGGTGGGTCATGCGACGCTCCTTGCGGCTTCCGTATCCGAACTGGAAAAGATCACGCCCAAGTTTCTGGTCCAGATGCCCTTTGAGACCCCGTCCTAAACCCGTCCGGGTCGAGACCGGTTTCCGGGTTTAAACTGGCTCTCCCAGACAGGTTCCAGATCCCATGAGTGCGCTCAGTTCGGATCTTGCATGCCCACCGGCTCTTTCGGAAGGGATCCCGGAGGGGCGCCGTCGTCTCCGGCTCGCCGTCCTCACTTTTGTGCACTTCCTGAATGACGGTGCGGTCAATTTCCTGCCGGGTGTCCTGCCGGCCGTCCTGGTCCGGCTGGCACTCCCCGATGCGGATGCGGGACTCATCATGTCGGCTCTTCTGATCGGGCAGGGCCTGCAACCTGTCATGGGCTGGCTTTCCGATCGTTACGGGCAGGCCTGGTTTCTCGTCCCGGGTCTCTCGCTGAGCCTTTTGGGCGGAGCCTTCGTCGGTCTGGCAGGCAGTCTCTGGGTCTTGATTGCGATCCTGCTCACCATCGGGATCGGTAATGCTGCCTTCCACCCCCCCGGGCTGGCCACCGCGCGCCGGATGGCCCGCGAGAAACGAGCCAGCTTGGTCATGTCGGTTTTCCTCGTGGGCGGAGAGATCGGTCGTGGTCTGGGACCCCTGCTCGCCAGCCTGGTCATCCTGCAGTGGGGATTCCACGGTCTTTTGGTCCTGGCTGTGCCGGTTCTCTGTCTCGTGCCCCTGCTTCCACGCACGCTCCGCCCGGCAGGCCCCCAAACCAGAACCGTTCCGGGCGATCGGCATTCCTGGATGGAACGACTGCGCTCCTTGTGGCCCCTGTTGTTGTTCGCCGGGCTGAGATCCAGTCTGGTCTATGCCAGTGTGACCTTCATTCCGATCCTCTGGCATGAACGGGGAGGCTCCCTCATTGTCGGGGCTTCACTTGTGAGTGTGCAACTCTTGGTCGGCGTCGTCGGTAACCTGGGGGGCGGGTGGCTGGCCGACCGGATGGGGCGCCGTCCTCTCCTCGTCAGCATGAGTCTCATTTCGCCCCTCTTGCTCGGCCTCTTTGAGTTTCTCCCCATGCCATGGGCCTACCTGGATCTCGGCGTGCTCGGGATCAGCCTGTTTGCCACCCTGCCGGTCACGATTCTGATCGGCCAGGATCGTTCTCACGGCGAGCCGGCCTTCGGGTCTGGGGTGGCCTTGGGTCTCGGCAATGCGCTCGGCGCCGTCGGTCTCCTGATCCTGGGTGCCCTGGTCGGGCGGATCGGGGTCGAGGGCGTGCTCGACGGTGCCGTGGGGGTCGGACTGCTGGCCGTGCCGGTGGCCTGGTGGGGACTGGGAGGGGCCCCGCGTTCCGACCTGCTGCAGCCGGGCTGACGGGATGGTTGCGAGGCCATTCCCTTGGTGAAAACGATGGGCGAGGAGGGCGGATCCGTTCCGGAGCGGCTCTTTCATCCCCTGACAGCCGCGCCTGGTTTTTTCAACGGGTGGGGAAGCCGCATCAGGTCCCGGATGAGGCCTGGATGGCGATGCCCATGAGGCGTGAGCAGGCCTCGACGTAACGGTCGCGGGTCGCGGCCAGGACGGGGGCGGGCAAGGACGGGGGCGGTGGTTTTTTGTCCCACCCGCTGATCTCGAGCCACTGGCGCAGGAACTGCTTGTCGAAAGAAGGGGGGCTGGATCCCGGACGGTACTGGTCCCGGGGCCAGTACCGGGTCGAGTCCGGTGTCAGGAGTTCGTCGATCAAAAAGAGGTTGCCGGCCCCGTCGATCCCAAACTCGAATTTCGCATCGGCGATGATGAGACCCCGAGTCTCGGCGTATCGGGATGCTTCCCGGAAAATGGCGAGCGATTGCTCGCGTACCGCCGTGGCCAGGGTCCCGTTGCCGATGCGTCTCACCGTTTCGTCGAAGCTGATCGGGTGATCATGTTCTCCGGCAGGGGACTTGCTGGTTGGCGTGTAGAGAATTTCCGGCAAGGGATCGGCTTCCCGGAGCCCTGTCGGGAGATGGATGCCGGGTAGGTTGTCCCCTTTCCGGTAGGCCTGCCAGGCGGAACCGGCGAGATAGCCACGAACGACCGCTTCCAATGGCAGGGGTTGAAGCCGTCGCACGAGCATGCTCCGTCCGCGAAGATAGGGCAGGGCTTGGGAATGGACAAGACGGGACCAGTCATCCTTGAGTTCGTGGTTCGGGATGAGTGACTCCATCCGGGCAAACCAGAATTTGGACAATGCGGTCAGCAGGCACCCCTTCTCCGGGATGGTCTCCCTGAAAACGACATCGAACGCGGAAATCCGGTCGGACGCGACGATCAACAGGCGTTCGTGATCCACCTGGTAGAGATCACGAACCTTGCCCTGCCCGACCCGGGGCAGTCCGGGATCGGTGGGGCTCCCCGGCACTGTCCCTGCGGGAGGGGAGTCCTTCACGCGCGGCGACGTCTCGGAACGAAGGCTCCGGTCAACCCCAGAAGGAGCAGGAACAGAAGGCTGGTCGGATCGATGGCACTGCTCGTGTTCTGGACGACTTCGACGTCGAAGGCAACGGACGAAGTGAGACCGTTGCCATCGGTTGCGGTCACGGTCACGATGGCCGTGCCCAACTGGTTTGGGATGGGGGTCATCGTGATGGTCCGGTTGGTGCCGGTGCCGGCCAGCTTGATCCCGCTGACTGGCAGGATGCCCGGATCGTCGCTGGATGCGGTCAGGGTGATCGGACTCGTTCCCGTGACGGTGAAGGGATAGGGCCCCACACTGCTGCTGACCGTGATGCCGTAGGGACCGACCAGACCGTTGATGACGGGCCGCTGGGCAACCGTGACCTGGAAGGTCTCGGATGTGGTGGCCTGGTTCGGGACCGTTGCCACGAGATGGATGTGCGAGATTCCCGCGGCCCCGGAAGGGGCTTCGAGATTGACCGTCCGGTTGAGGCCGAGGCCCCCGAAGCTGATGCCGGAGTCCGGGATGACGGATGGGTTGGAGGAACTGGCACTGTAGGCGAGATCGCAGCCGCTATTGGGACTGAAGGGGATCACGCTCGTTGCGCCGGAGGGGATTGCCGTCGCCGGAATCGGGCCCAGACTGATCGTTTGCGGGATATCGCAGATCCGGACGGTGGCCGGAGCCGAGATGGGGTTCGTGGGCGCACCCGGACCGCTTGAGGCTTCGGCCTGGAAGGAAAAGCGGTCCTCGCCGGTATAGCCGGTCTGGGGAAAGTAGGTGAAGGAGCCGCTGCCGGCCAGGTTGAGTGTCCCATGGGCAGGAGGAGTCGTGACCAGGTAGCTCAGGGTCCGGTTCTGTGTGTCACTCGCATTGACGGCGGCTGAGAACGACATGTTCTCCGGCGTTGTAAAGGTGGCAGGGCTTGCCACGATGTCACCATTTCCGGAAAAATGACCTGAAAAGGCTGCAGCATTCGACAGGTTGAGGGTACTGACCAGCTGGTTGGTCGCCGTATTCAGGATGGAGAGTGCGGCTTTGTTTGCATCCAACACGTAAAGCCGTGTGCCGTCGGGAGAAAGAGCCAGGGTCGCGGGCGCCTGACCCACACTCACGTTGGTTTCCTGTCCCGGGTTGGCGAGCGGGATCACGGTCACGATGCCCTGTTCGGTCGGCTGGGCGACATAGAGGGTCTGGCCGTTGGGGGAGACGGCGAGCGAGGTTGGAAATCCCGGGACGGTCAGCGAGGTCAGGAAGTTTCCCGTCCGGATGTCCAGGACATCAATTGTATCGTCGCCGGAGTTGGCGACGTAGAGACGGGTTCCCGCGGGTGAGAGCGCGAGCGCCAGGGGGTCAAAAGCGTCCGGGAGCGTGAGCGTGGAGATCGCACCGGTGGAGAGGTCGATCACCGAGAGCGTGTCGTCCCCACTCAGGCTGACATAGAGATGGCGGCCGGATAAACCGGCTGCAATTGCCGTGGGGGCGGTGCCGACGCCATAGCCGCTGAGGGTGTCGACGGAACCGTTCGCCAGATGGAGGTCATATAACGTGCCGGTATCGGGATTGATGAAATAAAAGGTTTCCCCATTGGGAGCAATGGCCATGGCGCCCAGGCCAATGTTGGAGGTACCGCTTTGCAGGGTAAAAATCTGGACGATCCGTTCGGAGGCCAGATTGATCTCGGTGAGGCTGGATGTCACGACCCCGGAGACGGACGAGATGCCACCGACGTAGGCGAGGTCCGGGTCGGTGGGTGACATCACGACGTTCACCGGATCCACTCCGACCGGGAGTTCAGCCAGGAGGGAATTGGTTGCGGCGCTCACGATGTCGACACTGTTTTGCGAGGACTGCGGAATGGCGAGGTAGGGTTGGGCGAAAGCCACAGCCGAAAGGGAAAAAACCACGCCCAGGATCAGGGCCGGAAGCCAGCGGGAGGAATGCAGGGCCGTCACGGATGGGTGTCTCCGAATAGTAGAAATGCCGTCTGCGCGAGAGGCGGTTACCTTGAGATTATAGTAGATCAGCGTACAAATACCCATCCGCCTTGAGCGGCGGGTCGTCAAGCGCGGCTGCCCGCCAAGGGAGTTCCCCCACCCGTATTTCCCGGAGATGGCGAGGGTGAGCTGCGGGTGAGGCCTGCCCCGGCCGGATCTTGGCGAGGCGGGTCTGCAGAGGAGGGGGGTGGGGAAGTATGATACCGTTGCGTTGGGCGGTCTCCGGCGATGGCTGGAGGGTCGGCCCGCCTCGTCTTACCGGAGGAATGCGGAATGAACCGGCCCCGGCCACCTGAGATCGTCCCTTCGCTGCTTTCCGCTGATTTTGCCCGGCTGGGGGAGGAAGCCCAGGCGATCGTTGCGATTGGGGCCCGGCGGCTTCATTTCGATGTCATGGACAACCACTACGTCCCGAACCTCACGGTCGGGCCCCTCGTGCTCGCGGCATTGCGCCGATATGGGGTTGAGGTTCCGGTCGAAGTGCATCTCATGGTTCGGCCGGTGGACCGGCTGATCGAGGAATTTGCCCGTGCCGGGGCGAATGTGATTTTTGTCCACCCGGAGGCTACCGACCACCTGGACCGCAGCCTCGGGCTGATACGGGATCAGGGATGCGAAGCCGGACTCGTCTTCAACCCGGCTACTCCGCCCACTCTCCTGCCTTATGTTGCAGACCGCGTGGAACACCTTCTCGTCATGACGGTCAATCCGGGTTTCCCGGGCCAGGCGTTCCTGCCGGGGGTATTGCCCAAGATCCGGGAGATCCGGAGCTGGATCGACAGCCACGGCGGGTCGTGGGTCCTCGAGGTGGACGGCGGTATTCATCCAGGAACCATTGCCCAGGCGCGTGCGGAGGGGGCCGAGCGTTTCGTGGCGGGATCCGCCCTCTTCAGTACCCGCGATCGGGCCCGGGCCTGGGCCGAGTTGCATGCGGCAATCGAGCGGTCGGGTGATCCAAAGGAGGTGCGGCCGACGCTCCGGCATCCAAAACCTGCGATAATGGACGAGGTTCCAGGCGGTCAATAGACCCGGTGCATCGCTTTGGAGGAAAACCAAGATTGGCCCATCCCACCCAGAAAGTCCGGCTCAACGGTTTCAATAACCTGACGAAGACGCTCAGTTTCAATATCTACGATATCTGTTACACCAAAACCGAAGAACACCAGCGGGCCTACATCAGCTACATCGACGAGGCCTACAATGCCGAACGGCTGACCCAGATCCTGACCCACGTCTCCGGAATCATCGGCGCCAACGTGCTCAACTGCTCACGGCAGGATTACGATCCCCAAGGGGCCTCCGTCACCATGCTCATTTCCGAGACGACGGTCGGTACCGATGCAGCCGTCCAGAGCGACCTTGAAACCCCAGGCCCCCTGCCGGAGGGAGTCGCCCTGCATCTCGACAAGAGCCACATCACCGTCCATACCTACCCGGAAAGCCATCCGGACAACGGGATCAGCACTTTCCGGGCCGATATCGACGTCTCCACCTGTGGACGGATTTCACCCCTGCGGGCGCTCAACTACCTCATCCACAGTTTCGAATCCGATATCGTCATGGTGGATTACCGGGTGCGTGGCTTCACCCGCGATATTCATGGACAAAAGCTCTTCATCGACCACCACATCAACTCGGTCCAGAATTTCATGTCCCGGGACACCCGCGAGCGCTACCAGATGGTCGACGTCAACGTGTACCAGGAAAATATCTTTCATACGAAGATGATCCTCAAGGAATTTGAGCTTTCGAACTACTTGTTCGGTACGGAAAGCGAATCCGTTGCACCCGACGAGGCCGAACGGATCCGGGATCGCGTGAAGACGGAAATGCTGGAAATCTTTTACGGACGAAACATGAAACGGGGCTCCCTGGCCTCGATTCGGCGGCTTGACCCGGTTACCCTCTCGGCCAGCCCTCAGAACAAGTAGGAACCGTAGACCAGGGCACGCGAGGTCCAGTGCATGAGTCGCCGGACGGAAGCCGGCAGCACCCCGCCACCCGCGGCCCGCGCCCAGGCGCCGTGCGCGACTTCTTCTTCCCGCATGCGGTCCAGAATCCGGCGCGTCTCCTCGTCTTCGGGCGGCAGGCGTCCCAGATGGTCCGTGAGATGGGACTCCACTTGGGCCTCGGTTTCCACGATGTAGCCCAAGCTCGTCCTGCGTCCCAGGGAACCGGCCAGAAGCCCGCTCAGGAAAGCGAGCCCATACCACAGCGGGTTCAGGGAACTCGGATGGCCGCCGAGTTCGGCCAGACGCCTCTCGCACCAGACGAGGTGACGATGTTCCTCTTCACCCGCCTGGACCAGCTGCCGGGACAGGGCGGGGTCCTCGCGGGCCGTGAGGGCCTGGGCCCGGTAAAGGGCCTGTGCCGCCACTTCTCCCGCGTGATTCACCCGGAGCAACCGGATGCTGTGCCGCCGCCAAGCGGGGGCTGGGCCTGGGTGTGGGGAGGCTCCCTGGGTCAGGACCCAGCGTGCGTGGTCGATCTCTCCGATCAGCCGATCACCGAGATTCCGACCCACGGGCCTAGAACGGAATCAGGGCGTAACCCCGGTTTTCATAGAGGATGAGCGTGCTGGGTCCGCTCGGTGCGACCCCGATGTGGGGCCAGAGAGAGGCGGGTGTGAATTTCCAGCCGGCCAGGGCAACGCCGCACACATAAAAGCGCACCCCGTGCCGGAGGAGGGCGGATACCAGCCGTCCGTTTGGGTTGGGATGACCGAATCGCTTCTGGTAGGCGGCATTGGACAGTGCCGCGGGAATCGCACCTCCGTCGAAAACCACGACAAAGTGCAGGTTGCGGGTCGGCACCCTTTCAGCCTTGAAAATATTGAACATGCGGGCCACCCGGCCGAGTTCGGGATCGGCCTTGGTCTTGTTGGCGAGGGCTTGCGGAATGTAAAAAATGGCGTGGTATTGCCGGGTCCGGGGAAGACGCGCGCTTTCATGGGGCCAGAGGTGGATGGCGCCGTATCCGGGGATTGCCGGCGTCGTCCAGCCAGGAACCCGTCCCGGTGTCTTCAGGGGACCGGCCGAGGCCACGGAGGTGGCCAGGACGAATCCGGCCACGGTCGCGAGAGTAAGTCGTTTCATGGTCGTTCTCCCGTGGATCAACCCACGCATTCTAGCAATTCCCCTACGGGATGGAGCCCTTACAGGGAGGGATCTCCGAGCGCCTCATCCAGAACCTCGACCGGATGTTGCACGGGAATCGCGAGTCGCGCCCGCCGAAGTGCGGTCTCGAGTTGCAGGCGGCAGCCCAGGTTGGTGGTCACGATCCGGTCCGGGAGGGGGTGGGGCAGGGCGTCGAGGAGTGTCGAGGCAAAGCGGTCGCTCCATTCGGGACGGTCGAGAAGATAGCTTCCGGCACCTCCACAACAACCCAGAGGCAGTTCGAACGGGAGCAGGATGGCTTGGCCAATGTGTCCGAGCAGTCTTTCTGCAGCGCGGGGGTTGTGGACTTGGCTGGACTGCGAACAGGGGACATGAACCGCGATCCGCTGGCTTTTGGCGAGAGTGGCTGGGGTTCCTTCGGGCCATGCCCGGACGAGGAAGGAAGTGAGTTCGAAGACGTCATCGGCGAGCCCCCGGGCCTCCTGCCAGCACCCGCTGTCTGCGACCAGCAGGGGGATCGAGGGATCCAGGCGGGCGCGGGCCTTCTGCCGTTGTCGTGTCGCGCGGGTTTCCTCACCACAATGCCGGGCGAGCGCCCCACAGCAAAGCGGGCTTTCCGGAATCTCGACCGGGTGCCCCCAGCGGGTGAGAACCCGGGTTGCGGCGCCGTATAACGCAGGTGACCAGAGGCTCGAGAAGCAACCGGCCAAAAGCGCAACCCCGCCGGCCGGCGGCCCTTGGGGGAGCCAAGATCGG